>JANMQE010000137.1:0-4448 GCA_031370195.1 Phyllobacteriaceae bacterium | reverse complement strand
GTCGCCATCAGCTTGGCCGTGGCAAGCATGTTCGCAAATGGTATCTGCCTGTTCTTGCGCTCGATCTCGACAATCGTCTTGATTGCCTTCTTCAAGCCTTTTCCGTTGCGGATGACGCCGACTTCCGCCGACATCAGCTTGCGAAGCTTGGTCATCACGGACGTATCCGGTTCGGCACCTTCATCATCCTTCACGCCTGCACCTTCCGGCCAAGGATATAGCTTGGGCGGCGGAAGCAGGCCTTGGATGTTTGCAGCAATGCGCGCGGCGAACACTACGGCTTCCAGCAGCGAGTTCGACGCCAGCCGGTTTGCGCCGTGTGCGCCTGTGGATGTCACCTCGCCTGCGGCCCACAGACCATCGAGCGATGTACGCCCGTCGGCATCGGTCAAGACGCCGCCCATATGATAGTGCACCGCCGGAATGACCGGGATCGGGTCAACCACAGGGTCAATGCCCGCCTCGCGGCAGTAGCCGTAGACGGTGGGGAACTCTTGCGCAAAGTGTGAGCCAACGGTCGTGGTGCAATCGAGGTATGCGCCGCGCCCCGCCTGCACTTCTGCGAAAATGCCACGTGCGACGATGTCACGCGGAGCGAGTTCCGCATCCTTGTGGATCGGCAGCATGAAGCGCTCGCCTGCCTTGTTGATCAGGTGTGCGCCCTCGCCGCGCAGCGCTTCTGTGGCGAGCGGGGCCGGGTCGCGTCCGACATTGATGGCCGTCGGGTGGAACTGCACAAACTCGGGATCGGCAATCGTCGCCCCGGCCTTTGCAGCCATTCCGCAGCCACCGCCGCGCGCCTCGGAAGGGTTTGTTGTGACTGCAAACAGATGGCCGACACCACCTGACGCCAACACAACGGCACGGGCCGCAAACTGCACCCGCTTTTTCGAGCGCCCGCCGTCGGCGCGGGCTATGACGCCGGACACATAGCGGCCATCCGAGATCAGCTCTTCGACAACAAAACTTTCCAACACGCGGATCGACGGTGTCTTGCGCACGGCAGCAATCAGCGCTTCCATGATGGCCTTTCCAGCCATGTCGCCGCGGACACGCACGACGCGATTCTCGGAGTGCGCAGCTTCGCGGGACTGGACCAGCTTGCCTTCCAAATCCTTATCAAACGGAACCCCGAAAGCGAGCAGATCGAATATGCGTTCGGGTGCCTGACGCACCATCAGGCTGGCAATCTTCTCGTCGACTATGCCCGCGCCAGCGATAATGGTGTCAGCCAAATGCTTCTCGAATGTATCGCCCTTGCCGATCGCGGCGGCAATGCCTGCTTGCGCCCATGCACTCGATGCACCGCGCCCGATGGGGGCGGCGGCCAATATGGTCACAGGGCGAGGGGCAAGCTTGAGTGCACAAAACAAGCCAGCCAATCCCCCGCCGACGATAACGATATCATCAATACCGGTCCACGACTTCGGGGCGTACTGGTCGATCGGGCTATTGGGCATTTATGATTTCAGTTCTTCAAATTGATCATGCGCTCGACCGCCATGCGCGCACGGTCGGCAATTGCGGGGTCCACTGTCACCTCTTCGGTCATGTAGAGCAAACTGTCGAGAATTTTGGGCAGTGTGATGCGCTTCATGTGCGGGCAGAGGTTGCACGGCTTGATAAACTCAGTGTCCGGCGCTTCAAAGGCGACGTTTGAGGCCATTGAGCATTCGGTGACCAGCAACACTTTTCGCGGCTTGTTTTCCTTGACATAGCGGATCATGCCGGAGGTTGAGCCGGAGAAGTCTGCGACTGCGACCACCTCCGGCGGGCACTCGGGGTGAGCGACAATCTGGATGTCCGGATCAGCCAGCTTGTAGGCCAACAGCTCATCAGCGGTGAAGCGCTCATGCACCTCGCAGTGACCCTTCCACGTGAGGATTTTCACCTTGGTCTGCGCCGCGACATTGAGCGCCAGAAACTCATCGGGGATGCACAAGACGGTGTCTACGCCGAAACTCTCGACCACAGAAACTGCATTCGACGAGGTGCAGCAGATGTCTGTCTCAGCCTTCACGTCGGCAGAGGTGTTCACATACGTAACCACCGGCACGCCCGGATATTTCGCCCGCAGTGCCCGCACATCAGCGCCGGTGATACTTTCGGCCAGCGAGCAACCTGCCTTGGCGTCGGGGATCAGAATTGTCTTCTGGGGGTTCAAAAGCTTCGACGTTTCGGCCATGAAGTGGACGCCGCCCTGAATGATGATTTCAGCGTCCACGCGTGTTGCCTCGCGGGCGAGTTGCAGCGAGTCACCTACGATATCGGCCACGCAATTGTAGATTTCCGCTGTCTGATAATTGTGCGCGAGAATAACGGCATTGCGCTGCTGCTTCAGCCGGTTGATCGCGTGGACATAAGGCGCGTAGATTGGCCACTCAATCTGCGGGATGATGGTCTTGACACGCTCGTAAAGATGGGCAGTCTCGTTGGCGACAGCAGGTGTGTAGGCAAGCTCGGGGCGCGGGAGAACGCCGAAACGTTCGGCGGCGGTTTTGATACCGCTCGTCTTGCCGGTCTTTCCCAAAACAGTCGCCATATCCGTCCTCGTTATGCCGGTACCGACACAACCTTGAGGCATACCGGAACAGAGACTGATTTATGGCCCGTTGGCAGCGAAAGCAAGATGGTGCCGGGCTTTCACTTATGAGCAGGTCATTCCATTGCTCATCGGATTGATGCTTTCACGCCGGCAACGCCAGCCTTTCGAGACCGCCGACAATTTCTTTTGCTCGTTTCCTCGCTTGAGCAACATCAAATGCCGCTTGCAGCCTGAGCCAGAGATCCGCGCTCCCTCCAAGAACAGTTTCAAGTCGAAGCGCCATTTCGGCGGAAATGCCGCTTTGACCAGAAATGATCCTGTGCAACTGCGAGCGGGTGACGCCCAATGCCGCAGCAGCTTTGCCAACCGGGATTTCAAGGGCAAGTATCTCATCCCTCACGTGCAGGCCCGGATGAGGCGGATTCTTCATGGTTTTCGCCCTATGCATTCAGTAAAAGCAGCTTACCGCAGCCATTCTTCCGGGTTGCGAGCGCCATGGACGACGGTCACGACAAGTAAGCCATCGGCAGTCGGCTCATAGACTAAAACGTAATTGCCCTCGACAAGTATTCGGGCCGTTGGACTGAGATCCTTGCGTGCTGCACCCATCAGTGGCTGGGTTGCTGCCAAGTCGACTTTCTCGAATATGCGGGTCAGTAGGGAATCTGCGGCCGTCACGCTGTTTACCGCAATGTAGCTCCATATATCACGTACATCTTGCTCGGCGCGCGGCGTGTATCTGGCGCTAGCCACGCGACAGGAAATCCGCTTTCATGCTGGCCAGGAACGCTTTCGGATCAATTTCCCTCCCTGCGCCGCTTGCCATGCCCTCGTCATAGGCCCGCTTCAAATGAGCGATTTCCAATGCACGCATTTCCTCGCGCTGCTCCCAAAGCCGCAGCGCTTCCCGCACGACCTCGCTGTTGGAAGCGTAATGACCGGACCCCACAGCGTCATGTAGACGTGTGACCTGTTGCGGCGACAGCGAAATGGTGAGCGTCTTCATGGCTTCGTGTTTCATCGCACGAGACTAGCAAAGCTAACAAAAACGAACAAGCTCTAATAACCATGCTTCGCATGAACCCATCACCAAAACCGATCAATCCCGCTATTCTTTCCATTTGAGCGAATGGTTCATTGCCGTTAGTCTTACAGCCAAATCAGGAGCGCGCTCATGTCAACCGCATCGCAACCGAAGACCGCCTCCAGCGACATCCCCTGGCTCATTGTCGCCTCCGGCTGCCTGATCGCGCTGATGACGTTCGGGCCGCGCTCGGCAATGGGGTTCTTCCAGTTGCCGATGCTGCACGACACCGGCTGGGACCGGGCTACATTCGGCATGGCGATGGCGATCCAGAACCTGTTCTGGGGGATTGGTCAGCCAGTATTCGGCGCGATTGCTGACAGGTTTGGGACGTGGAAAGTGCTGGCGCTATCAGCACTTTTTTACAGCAGTGGCTTGATCTTGATGTCGACATCCAGCGCACCGTGGATGTTGCATGTCGGCGGTGGCATCATGGTCGGCCTGGGCATTGCTGCCGGTTCCTACGGAATTGTGCTTTCCGCGTTTGCGCGCAATGTTTCAGCTGAAAATCGCTCGCTGGTTTACGGCTTCGGAACTGCGGCGGGGTCTGCAGGCATGTTTGTATTCGCTCCGCTCAGCCAGAGCCTGATCAACACTTACGGCTGGGCGAGTTCGCTGCAGATCATGTCGGCGATGATGCTGATCATCCCAATCCTGGCCATTCCGCTGCGAGGCAACTCCTCCTCAGGCACATTCAAGCAAACCGACGCCGAGCAGACCATCGGTGCCGCGCTGCGCGAGGCTTACGGCCATCGCAGCTATGTCTTGCTGACGGCCGGGTTTTTCGTCTGCGGCTTTCAGGTGGCGTTTATCACCGCC
>JANMQE010000113.1:0-4640 GCA_031370195.1 Phyllobacteriaceae bacterium | reverse complement strand
TTCTCGCGCAACATCGCAAACATCACCGCGACGATCTTGCGGAGTGCTTCTGTGTTGCGGGTGATTGCGAGCGGCCAGTCCAAGGGTTCAGTGTCTCCACGGTTGAATAGAATGGAAACAAAATGCTTTGGAAGAGGAATGCTGTCAAGTCTTAAATAAGAATATATTCCTTTTATTTTGTTAAACCGCAAATCTCCTGCTTTTGATCCTCGCTCAACTGCGCCCGACCCCATGCCGGTATTCCAGTCCCAGACATCCCCAGATAATCCCGATAACCAGATAAAAGTGTCGCCAGTGGTCGATGTCGATGATGTTGCCGATGATCATGTGCGAAACGAAGACCGCGTAGGCGCAGATGAGGTGGGGTTGCCAGTAGCGGTTGCGGAACAGGATTTTGAAGCCGAGGCCGAGTGTCAGCATGACAAGTGTCAGCCATGCGGCAAAGCCGAGCCATGAGTAGTCGAGCAGGGCTTTGAGCCACATGTTGTGGGTGTCTTCGCCATAAATCGGGCCGAAGACCAAGGGGCCGATGCCGAGCGGATGCTCGGTCGCCAGCAGGAAGCCGAGCCAGTGGCGGGCGAAACGGCCCAATCTCGCGCCGTCATAATCTTGCACCAGCTTGGCGCGCTGCGAGAACAGGTCGGCGATTTGCGGGATTTGCAATGCAATAACCAGCACAAGCGCCAGCGACACGAAAGCGATTGTGGCGATGACGATGATGCGCAGGCGGAAGCGACGGTCCTGACTGGCAGCGAACATGAACAGTGGCACCAGCATCAGGACCAATATCAGCATGCCCCATGCGGCGCGGGAGAAGGACAGGAACGCGCCGAGCGATACGATCAACAGGCCGAGAAACCTGAGCGGCATCATGGCAACGCTTCCCTTCAGCGCGCCGTGCAGCAGCCATGCGGCTGGCAGCATCAGGAACGGGCCGAAGACGTTCGGATCCTGAAAGCCGCCGCGCGCCCGGTCGTAAAGCGTGAAAATGGATGCGCCGGGGAAAAGTTTGAAATAGCCGGCAATGCCAAGGATCGCGGTGAAAATCGCGGCAAACAGGTAGGCGTTGAAGATGACGGGCAGCAGCGTTTTGTCCTGCTCGATCACGGCGGCGTAGAAGACTGCGGTAAAGGCAAGGAACAGCGAGACGGCAATGTAAAGCGGCGCGTCTTTGAGTTCGGCCATTTGCGTCATGGCGATCATGCCGCCGATGTTCAGCACCATGAAAATCATCAACAGTGGCGCATTGGTGCGCGACAGGCGCAGGCCAAACAGCGCCCAGATGGCAATCATGCCCGCCATATAGAGCTCATAAGGTGCAGGTTCGTTCAGCACATAGCCCGAAAGCAGCACGCCGGCGCCAAGTGCAAACACGGTGATGAGCCGGTTGACTGCCCGTGAGCGGGCGGCCGGATCAATGTCACCCGTGTAGGCAAGCGTGCTCAATATGCATTTTCCGTGTTGAGGAGGCGGAACGGGGTCAGGAACAGGATTTTCAGATCAAACCACAGCGACCAGTTTTCGATGTAGTAAAGGTCGCACTCGGTGCGCATCTTGATCTTTTCGTCTGAGTCGATCTCGCCGCGCCAGCCGCTGATCTGCGCCCAACCGGTGACGCCGGGCTTCACCTTGTGGCGGGCGAAATAGCCTTCGACGACTTCGGCGAACATCCGGTCGCGCGACTGGGCCGAGACGGCATGCGGGCGCGGGCCGACGAGTGAAAGATCACCGCGCAAGGCATTGAAAAACTGCGGCAATTCATCGATGGACGTCTTGCGGATGAAGCGGCCCACTTTGGTGACGCGCGGGTCGCCCTTGGTGACGGACTGCTTGGCGCTGGGGTCGCTCATGTCGGTGTACATGGAGCGGAATTTGAGGACGTTGATTTCCTCATTGTTGAAGCCATGGCGCTTTTGCCGGAACAATATGGGGCCGGGGCTGTCAAGCTTGATGGCGATGGCTGCCGCCAACATGAATGGCGAGAGGGCGATGATGCCGAGAATGCTGAAGATGATGTCGAACGTCCGCTTGGCGACCGAATCCCAATCGGTGATCGGCTTGTCGAAAATGTCGAGCATCGGCACCGAGCCGATGTGCGAATACGCGCGCGGACGGAACTGGAGCTTGTTGGCGTGCGCGGACAGGCGGATATCGAGTGGCAGCACCCAGAGCTGTTTGAGGAGCGTGAGGACGCGGGCTTCAGCGGTCAGTGGCATGGCCACGATCAGCATGTCGATGCGGGCGATGCGCGAGAATTCGATCAGCTCGTCGATGGTGCCGAGTTTCGGATAGCCGGCGACGACGGGCGGCGAGCGGACATCGTCGCGGTCGTCGAAAATGCCGCAGATGCGGATGTCATTGTCCGGCTGCACTTCGATGGAGCGGATCAGGCTTTCCGCCGCCTTGCCGCCGCCGACGATCAGCGCGCGGCGCTCCATGCGACCGTTGCGCGCCCAGCGCTTGATCAGCCGCGCCAGCACAAGCCGCAGGATGAACAGCGCGACAAAACCGGTGCCGAACCAAGTGGCGAGCCAGACGCGGGAGAAATCGGCGGAAACTTTGAGGAAGAACCCTGCCAGCGCCAGAATGGCAAAGACGCCGGACCATGAGAACAGGACGCGCCCGAACTGGCTCCACGGGCGGCGAAGGGCCGCCAGCTGATAGGCATCGCCCAGCTCCAGAATGATGACCATCAGCGCCGAGCCGCCGAGAATGACGGCGGGATATTGCCACAACAGCGCGCGGTTGACGCCGACATAGACGACGTAGATGACGAGGCCGGCCAGGACGAGCAGCGCGCACTCAATCAGCCGCAACATGCCGGTGACGATGATCGGCGACATGGAATCGGCGCGGTATTGCAGGGCCACCTGTTCGGCAATGGCATTCAGCTCCGCCTTGCGCTTGCCATCCGGCGCGTCATGGCCCCGCACAGTCTCAGCGTTGAAGCGGAATGATGGGTCGATTTCGTTCATAGGGGCACCAGTGAAATCATGGTGCGCGCAGCGTAGCGGCAATGGCTTAAGAACCGGTGTTTTGACGACAAGATTTGAAGGCGCAAGATAGGAAGGCGCATGTCATGCCTCCAGGATCGCCCGGTATTGCGCTTCGATCTGGGCCGCCATGACATCGACGCCGAACTTTTGCCGAAGGAAATCGGGCGATGGCATGGCTGCGGCAAGCGCTTCCGGTTCGCGGATTTGCATCACCATCTTTTCGGCAATGCCCTCAGCGCTGACGTCGCACAGGGCGATGGACTGGCTTCCGAGTATCTCGGGTATACCGCCGACGCGGGTGGCGATCATGGTCATGCCCGCCGCGACGGCTTCAAGCACAATGTAGGGCATGGCTTCAGCGCGGGAGGGGACGACAATCGCCTTTGCCATGGCAAAGGCCTGACGTGCGGGCATCGGATCGTGGAAGGCGACGCGCGCATTGAGGCCGAGGCGCTGGACCTGATCCTTGTATTTGGCAAGGTCATCGCCGGCGCCGACCATGATTGCGGTAAGATCCTTGGCCGTCGCATTGGACGCGGACGCCAGCGCATCGATAAAGAGGTCAGCGCCTTTGAGATCGCGCATCATGCCGATGTAGAGGAAATCTGCGGCGTTCGAGGCTGCGTTTACCGGTTCAAACTCGGCAGGCCGCAAGCCATTGTAGACAATGACGGCATTGCGAGGGGGGCCGATCTTTTCGATGAAGGTCTTTCGCTCATAGTCGGCGACAAACAGGATACGGTCGGTCATCTTCTCCAGCACGCGCTCGGCGAGGAAGAAGATTTTGCCGGACAGGAGATTGTTGTCGTAATGCAGGCTGCCGCCGTGCGGTGAGTAGAGACGGGCTACGCGAGACCTGAATGCCCGTAACAGCGACCCGAACACACGCGAATAGACGCCGCCTTTGGCGCCGTGTCCGTGCAACACGTCCGGATTCAATTTGGAAACGGCTTTGTAGGTGCGCCAGGCGGCGACAAGATCGCCGGGGCCGACATGGCGCTGCATGGGAACGCGCGTCAGGCCGAGGGCCAGCTTTGGCTGGATGGCGTCAAACAGTGTGGCTTCATAGTCGCCGCCGGTCGATGAATCGCAGACGATGCCGACCAGATGGCCGTTGGCAATCTGCGCATCGACGAGGTCACGGACGTGGCGGAAAATTCCGCCGACCGGTGACCTGAAGCAATGGACGATTCTCAAGGGTTCTTGCCGCAAGGGTTTCTGTGCCGGGCTCATGCGCAATCAGAACAGGCGTTCGCGCACATAGATCGTATCGCCCGGCAGCACCGGATCGGAAATCAGCACACGCCCGGTCATCACCTTGCCGTTGACGGTGCGGGTGATGTCGGCATTGTCCTGATAGCCGCGCACGGAATAGCCGCCGGCAACGGCAATTGCCTTCTGGACAGTGAGGCCCGGAACATAAGAATATTGCCCGGCTGCACCGACTTCACCCATGACGAAGATCGGGCGGTAGCGGTCCATCTCGACGGAGACGTCCGGCGAGCGCAGATAGCCTTGTTGCAACTGCGCGGCAATCTGTGCCTCAAGCTGCTTGGCGGTTTGGCCGCGCGCCGCGACGGAGCCGATCAGCGGGAAGGCGATGTAGCCGCCCTGATCGACGGCGTAAGTGTTGGTAAGGTTGGC
>JANMQE010000054.1:0-2489 GCA_031370195.1 Phyllobacteriaceae bacterium | reverse complement strand
CCTTGGCAAACGCCGTCGCCTTCTCGCAGCGGATGCCGCCTGTGCAGAACATGGCGACCTTCTTGCCCGCAAGGTCAGCTTTGTGCTCACGAAGCCAATCAGGAAATTCGGTGAAGGCTTCCGTGTCCGGATCAACTGAATTGGCAAAACTGCCGACCTTCGTTTCGTAGGCATTGCGTGTGTCGATGACAATCGTATCCGGATCAGCGATGAGCACGTTCCAGTCACGCGGCGCGACGTAGGTGCCGACGCTGTGCAGCGGGTCAATGCCCGGCACACCCATGGTGACGATCTCTTTCTTCAACCGCACCTTCATCCGCAGGAACGGCATGGCGTCGGCATGGCTGTATTTGATCTCCATCCCGGCGATGTCTGGAATGGCTTCCAGATGCGCGATCAAAGCGGCAATCGCCGCAGGCGTTCCCGCAACCGTCCCGTTTATGCCTTCAGACGCCAGCAGCAAGGTGCCCTTGATGCCAAGGCTCCCCGTCAAGTCCAGCAACGGCTGCCGATGGTCGGCAAAGCGCTCGAACCGGGCAAATCGATAGATCGCGGCGACCGAAACGGGCGAGTTTGTCGAAGGCTTGTCCATGGACGCCCGTTTAGCCAATCACAGCGCTTTTTGGCAAACAAAATGCGCCGGAATACTCCACCTGCTTCGATGGAAGCTTGTCACTCCAAGCTGACCAACCGGTAAATGGGGCCTACTGCCAATCGACCAAACCATGATCTGCTTTTATCGACAAGGCGTCAGGCTGAACACGGTCGCAAAAGATTATGGCGTTCAGGCAATTCCAACGTGCGCTTGGAACAAGCAGCCCGTCATAGTCTAGAAAGTGGGCGGCCTCGCCAATATCCTGCGACCGCGGATATTCAGCGTCCTTCTCCTGCCATGACAGTTGGCCGTAGCGCACTGTATCAAGGCCAAGCGCCTGCAGCGCCGCCAAATCCACCAGCTTCAAGGCGCGGCTGAACGTTACCTCCAGTTCAAACAGCTTGAACCGGATTTGCGATGGCATCACCGGCTGGCCGCGCGACAAGTGAAACCGCATTTCGCTGAGCGCCCCGTCGCGCTCAAGCGAGGTATAGAGCACATCAAATGTGCCATCGTCCCAACGGCCACCCGAACGCGAGCAGGTCGTCGCATCGCGGCCTTCGCGCACCACACGCCAGACCACGCCGGAAAAGACACAAGGACTGACGTCCTCGATGGCGTCAAGCAGCCGGTTGTCACGTCGCCTGGGCACAACTGTCATGGCTTAGAGATAAACGGCACTGTCGAGCCGGTCGATCACCTTCAGCACGTCAATCGTCTTGTTGTCGTGAATGAAGTCAATCGCCCTTTCGCCGCCCAACTGCGGATGGCGGGCATAGAGCCATGTACGAATCTCATCAGCGGCGTAGAATTCCTGCAGCCGCCCGATGACATAGTGCAGGTCAGACAGCACGATCTCGCTACGTGGCTGAGGCTTGATGTCACCAGACTTCCAGCGGGACACCGTTGCCTTGGAGACTTCCGTGATATTGGCAATATCCGTGAACTTGAGACCGCCGATTTTGCTGATCTCATCAAGAAAGCGCGGAACTGCCCTCAATGCCAAATTCATTTGAATTCTCCTCGCTCGGTGCAGTTGAACCCTGTTTGAGTGAGGGTCCCGGAGTCTTGTTATCATTTCTGTTTCTATTTCTATTTTAGTGGAACATGAATGTCAAAATCATATGCAGCCCGTCGATCTTGGGTGTAAACATGCTAAATCGATTTAGGGCACATGGACTCACGTTCCCGATGGCGTTAGTTCAACCTCGAAGGTAAAATATTTCCGCTGTCATCAGGAGCCCGCCATGCAGAAGACTGAACAACTCCTCAAAGTCCTCAAAGGACAGCCCGTCATTCCGGTTCTGCTGATCGAAAACGCCAACGACGCCGTGCCACTGGCCAGAGCGCTCGCGGCGGGCGGCCTTCCGGCTATTGAGATTACCTTGCGCACGAAAGACGCGCTGGACGCGATCAAGCGGGTGGCTGGCGAAGTCGAGAACTGCATCGTTGGAGCGGGCACAATTCTCGATCCCAAACAGTATGAAAAGGCCGTCAAGGCCGGATCAAAGTTTATCGTTTCGCCAGGTTGCACCAAAGATCTGCGCAAGGCCGCCGATGACTCCGATGTGCCGCTGCTGCCGGGCGCAATCACGCCCAGCGAGGTCATGGAAATGTTCGCGCACGGCTATTCAGTTCCGAAATTTTTCCCGGCTGAACAGGCGGGCGGCGTGTCGATGCTCAAGGCGTTCTCGTCCCCGCTCGCGGGCGCGGTATTCTGCCCGACCGGCGGCATTACCGAGAAGAATGCGATGGACTACCTGTCGCTGCCCAATGTCATATGTGTCGGCGGCTCATGGGTCGCGCCGAAAGCGGCGGTGGACGCAGGCGACTGGGCGACAATTGAAAAGCTCGCGGCAGGCGCAGCAAAGATTCGCGGCTGAAGCTGCGGACA
>JANMQE010000008.1:0-3183 GCA_031370195.1 Phyllobacteriaceae bacterium | reverse complement strand
TCGAGGCTCACCTCTTAATCACGCCGCCCGCGAAGCTGCATTGGCAGTTTGACGTGTTCGGCAATTCGGTCGCGCATGCGGTGTTTTCCGAACCGTCGGATGTGCTTGAAATCCGCAGCGATCTTCTGCTCAAACGGTATGCCGGAAGACCTGCGAGCCTGATATCCGACCGGAGCTTGCGTCTTATGCCGGTGGGCTACAGCGCAGATAATCTGGTTGATCTGGGTCCTTATATTCCGATGCGGTTTCCGCAAGAGCGGGAATCGCTCGAGTTTTGGCTGAACGGTGCGTTTCTCAACCGGCCAAGCGAGGTTTTCCAGTTTCTCAGCGCCTTGAGCGCCACAATCCATGCGTCCTTCACCTATTCGCGGCGGGAAGAGCGCGGGACGCAAAGCGCGATGACGACCGTGAACCGGCAGACTGGAACGTGCCGCGACTTTGCGTTCCTTTTCATGGAGTGCGCGCGATATTTCGGGTTTGCCGCGCGGTTTGTCACCGGCTACTTGCATATGCAGGAAGATGGCGTGGACACTTTGCAAGGCGGAGGGTCAACGCATGCGTGGGCAGATGTCTATGTGCCCGGCGAAGGCTGGGTGGAGTTTGATCCGACCAATCTGATTGAGGCCAGCCAGTCACTGATCCGCATTGCGGTGACGCGGACACCAGAGCAGGCGACGCCGATCAGCGGGACTTACCGGCAGGGCGAAGGCATGTTTCTCGACATGTTTGTCGATGTCAATGTGCGGGAACTGCCAGATAATGGCGAGTGAATGTTACCCGTCAAGATGACTTTCTAACCGGCAATGTCGATGACGCCGCAGTCGCCGGTCTCGGAGCCGAACGCGATGCGAAAACCGCCGGCATCCCAACTCATGCTGGTCAGCGCACCTTTGCCACCGCGGCGCAATAGCACTTCCTTCTGGTCGCCGAAGCGGCAGGCGAGGATCATGCCGTCGTTGAAGCCGATTGCGACGACTTCCTCTGCCGGATGGCAGGCGACGGCGGTGACTTTCATGTTGGCGCGGGTTCCGAGTTCGAGAGGCGCTTTGCCCATCGGGCCGTCCTTGAAATGGAACGGCCAAACAATGGCCGCTTCCGCGCCGGAGGTGGCGAGATAGCGGCCCTTGGCCGACCATGACCAGCTTTTGATCTTGGCCGGGTAGCCGGACATGCGCATATGCTTGTTGTCGTCGAGCCGCCAGCCGTGCAGGGCGTTTTCCTGCATGGTGGTGACGACATAGCGGCCGTCCGGCGAGAAACAGACGCCGTGGTGTGCGCCTTTCCATTCCAGTTCGACCGGTTTGGCGGCTGTGCCCGGAAAGGTCAGCGTCACGCCATTGTAGCGGGCCGCGGCAAGGCGCGTGCCTTTGGGGGCGAGCGCGACACCTTCGACGCTGCGCTCGCTGGTCTGTTCGTGGCGCTTGCCTGCACTGTCGATCACGACGGTTGTTTTGCCGGAGGCGAAGGCGAGCGAGCCATTCGGGCCTGACGCAACCGAAGTGATCCATTTGCGCGGGATCGAGCCGATGTCTTTCGTCTCGCCGGAGGCGTTTGTCGCGATGACTTTGCCGTCCTCGCCGCCGGTGATCAGCAGGCGGCGGTCGAGAGATTCGGCGGCGCAGTGCAGGCCTTGGTGCGCAGTCGTTACCTTCACGGCGCCGTCGAGGCGAAAGATGGAGCCGCCGGCATCAGCGAAGACGGGGACGTTGGACAAGAAGCCAGCGTAAACGCAATGACCCTGCAGGTCGGCATTGGCAATTGTCGGCATTCCAGATCAGGCCGCCTTGCAGGCGTCGAAGCCGGCTTGCAGATCGGCTTGCTTCAGCCTGCGGCCGATAAAGACGAGGCGGCTTTCGTGCTTTTCGCCGTCTTTCCACGGGCGCTGGTGGTCGCCCTCGACGATCATGTGCACGCCTTGAACGACATAGCGGTCGGCATCGCCCTTGAAGGCGATGATGCCCTTGAGGCGCAGGATGTCCGGCCCTTGGGTCTGGGTGAGCTTGTCGATCCAAGGGAAGAATTTCTCCGGCTCCATCTCGCCGCCGCGCAATGACACAGATGTGACGGTCACGTCATGGATCGGCGAGGACGGCGAATGATGGTGGTGATCGTGGCCGTGGTGGTCATGATCGTGGTGGTCATGGTGATCGTGATCGTGGCCGCAATTTTCGTCGTGGACATGGTCGTGATCATGGTCATGATCGTGCGCGTCGAGGAAATGCGGGTCGTCCTCAAGAACGCGCTTCAGGTCGAACGCGCCACGGTTCAGGACCTTGTCGAGGGCAATGTCCGAGCGGTTGGTGCGGTAGATCTGCGCGGTTGGATTGATGGCGCGGACCGTGGCTTCGATGTCGCGCAGTTCTTCCTGGGTAACGAGGTCGGTCTTGTTGACCAAAATCACGTCGGCAAAGGCGATCTGGTCTTCGGCCTCGCGCGAATCTTTCAAGCGCAGCGGCAGATGCTTGGCATCGACAAGGGCGACCACCGCATCGAGACGGGTCTTGGCCTTGACGTCATCGTCCATGAAAAAGGTTTGGGCGACCGGGACCGGATCGGCAAGACCGGTGGTCTCGACGATGATGCCGTCAAAGCGTCCGGGGCGACGCATCAGGCCTTCGACGACGCGGATCAGGTCGCCGCGCACCGTGCAGCAGACGCAGCCATTGTTCATCTCGTAGATTTCCTCATCCGACTCGACAATCAGATCATTGTCGATGCCGATTTCGCCGAACTCATTGACGATGACGGCGTATTTCTTGCCGTGCGCTTCGGTGAGGATGCGATTGAGTAGGGTCGTTTTGCCCGCGCCGAGATAGCCGGTGAGAACTGTGACGGGGGTGGGGACGAATTCGGACATGAAGGAGCCTCTTGGATTTTTGGGGGTATATAGGCGGTTGGGTGGGAGATTGCACGGGGGAAGGCTGAAGTCACCCTCTATCAAACCTTGTCACATCAAACGCCGCCACATCCTGCAGCAACTCAATGAAACCATCCGCCGCCCGCGAGATCATGGCTTTGCCGTTGACGATGTCGGCCTGTCTCGCGTTGCCGGTGACGCCGTGCGGGTTGAGGTCGGTCGCCATCCAGCCGAAGGCGTGGGGGCCGTAGGCGCGCAGATGTTTGGCGGTGTGGGCGAGTTCATATTGCAGCGAGGGGAAGGAGCGCAGTTCTTTCAGTTTGACA
>JANMQE010000749.1:0-2778 GCA_031370195.1 Phyllobacteriaceae bacterium | reverse complement strand
GGGGTGACGTTCGATGCCATCCGTCTATCTCGAAACGACGCTTTTTGGCTACTTAGCTATGCGAGATAGCAGAGACCGACAGAATTGGGTACCACCAAAACAATGCGAAACCTTTTGCGACGGAGTTCGACCCTTGGCAAGTTAGTGGCCGATCTAATACCGCACGTGCCGAAACACGCCGCCGTCCTCCTTCCACTCGCGGATGACCTCCGTTTCGAGCTCGTCTTTGCGCGGATCAAAATCAGCTCACGGCTCTCTTGTGTTCATGGTGAATGATGGCAGTCATTGGGATGAAGGAATCGATGATTGTATCTCTATTGAGGCTCCTTCAATAGCTCCACCATCGCTTGGCCCATCGCTTCGCCGACGTCCATATAAACCTCGGCCTTTCCACCGTAGTGACCGTTGCCGCTGCCTCCTTGAGCCATCGGGTTTGTGTAGATGGTCGCAACGTTGCGTTTGAACTCGGGGTATTTACCACTGGTGCCGTCCACGGCGAGATGGGCCTCTAGCACCTGGCCGCCCGGTCCGCTGCTGCCTTTTACGGCTTCGCCCAAGGTGCCGAGCACGAACTTGGCGTTGGGCGAGTTGAATTCCTTCCGCAGCGCTTTAATGAACGCCACAAGGTTTTTCTCGTAGTGGGCCGCATGTCCGGCGTTGCCGGCGTCTCGCTCTCCCTGCCAAAAGAAGAAGCCCGCGACCTCGAATCCCTTGGCACCCGGGTAGTGCTTTTCAAGATCGACCAGGGCCTTCTTGGCGTCGCCGATGTCAGTGTCCCATTGCTTACCGGCATACCAGTCGATCGGTTTTCCGTTCTTGTCAACCCACGGCGCAGGTTCGGTCTTGAGGCCCTTGGCCGGATCCATTTCCCAGAACTCGGGTTTGTCCTTGTAGCCAGCATAGACCAGCTTCTTTTCCACGCCCGACTTGTCCTTGGCGACAAACTCGCGGCGCTCACTACCCGGCGGCAGGAGATCCCAACCCAGAGCCCGGTTACCGATGCAGCACTTAAGAATCATTACGGGCGCATCGATCGCATTTCCCACCGGATGGCCAAGCCCATATTCTGGGCCGAGATTGCCGCCCGCGACAGTCATCCATTCATTTCTCTGCGGACCTTTGCCAGACATATATTGCACGAAGCGGACGTCCTGCCGAACCGTCCATGCCCCCGCATCATCAACAAGAAATTGGTACTTCATCTTCTCCTTGACCGCATGCTCCAGAGAGATCTCACCCCCTTTCACCTTGCCCAGGCCGACCATGTTGGATTGGCCCAACAAGATGAAGACCTGAACCGGTTTGGTCATGTCGGCCGATTTCTCGTCGGGCTTCGGTATTGGCGGTTCTGCCGCCGAGACGGTGGCAAAAGTCGAAAGGGCGAAAGCCGCGATCGCGATAGACGATTGAGCAAACGCTCGGCGTGTGTGGCGGTTCTGTTTCATATTTATTCCTTGTTTGCTTTGACTTTATGTACTTTGGTTGCCGCTCAAGATTCATGATTGTACAGTACTTCCCTGGAAGTCGAGGAAGGTCTTTCGGAAGCTATCGTCGAAATGCGTTGCGGTGGTGCCAAGCTGCCAGCCAAGGGCGCGGTTGCCGATGGATGAAGTTAGGAGCAATCTGGTCGTCAATTTACATTATAGCCTTTGCGGATTGGGCGAGGGAAGTCAGGAATGTCATTGAGTTTAGTGAGTCTATTGAGTTCATTTCTGCGAGGCCTTTCTCGTGGCTTGCTGCTCCTTGATGAAGGTTTCCGCCTCATGCAGGCGGCGCTTCACGTCTTCGGCCTTTAACGCGTTGCGCAGATCACGGTGCTCTACCCGGTCAAGAATGTTGGGCGTCGCGCTCTTCTTGCCCGTGTAAATCTCGTACATGTCAGCCACCGTAAAGTTGTCGTTGCGGAGGGTGTCGAGCGGGATGCCGTCGGCCTTCAAGTTTGCCAGCGGGTTGCGGCCCCACGCATGCCGGTAATACACGGGCTCCGCCACGAGCGGGCTGGACAGCACGATGAGGCTGCGGTCCCCTGACTTGGCTGGGTCGCTCCATTCGGCTTTGGCGGGTTGGAATTTCCCGTCCTTCCCGGCAATGGCGAACCCGAGGATGGGGCCATCGTTGAAGGGGATGACTTCGTATCGAGCCATTTTCAGGATCATTTTACTATCTTCCACCTTCATCTCCTGGATCGTCGGTGGCAGCCAGCGGATACCGCCTGACTTCCCGTATTGCGTCACCATCGCCCATCCGGCAATGCGTTCACCGACTGGGATTTTTATTTGCGGATGATACCAGGACCGGCGTTGATCGAAACTGCTGGCGTATCCCACGTTCTTGTCGCCGGCTTTCTGGAAATCGAGGAAGGTCTTGTAGTGGACTTCACGAATGTAAATCCCTTCGTCGTTAATCTTCCCGAGGTAATTGTCCAAGTCCTGCGGTTCCCCCTCGGTTTCCTGCGAGAGGATGCCAAAGGGCATCTTGGGGTCATCGAACGCCGCGCGCCACGCCCCGATCATTTTGGCGAAGACTTGGTAATACATCACGTGACCATTCGGCACCAACGCGTTGTTGTAGCCCTGATGCCAGATGGCGCCCTTGATCTGAAATCCGGCGATCGGCGCAATCATGCTGGCGTAGCAGTTGCCCGGTTTGTTCATGTCCATGACCGGGCCGGGGCGCAGATCGGAGGGCGGGGTGTGGTTGGCCGGAATCTCCTTCTCCTTGCCAGATGCCTTCATGCGGGCCACCCAGTCTTGGTCCCCCTTGATCCTCGCTTCGAGG
>JANMQE010000725.1:0-10313 GCA_031370195.1 Phyllobacteriaceae bacterium | reverse complement strand
TTTTTACCGCCGGGATGACAGTCTCGCACACGTTTGCCAGCAGCAAATTGTCCGAATTGCGCGTGGAAGAGCAGGCTTCGATTATCGGGCTCTTGCTCAAGGATTTCGAAGAAAGTTCCAGCGACTGGTTGTGGGAAACCAATGCTTCCGGCTCGATGGTGCGCGGTGTCCAGAGGTTCCATCAGGCGACCGGCATTGGAGTTGAAATAATCGAAGGCATCCTTGGCGGCTATGCGATTGAGACGTTCTTGAACAGCAAAGGCATTTGCGGCAAAGGCTTCGGCGAGTTTGTCAAACGCATCGGTGAGCGCCGACCATTTGCCGGTCTGGAGCTTCACATTTCACACGACAGAAACGGCGACGCCTGGTTTGCTGTCAGTGGAAAGCCGCTCTTGGATCGCAGTGGCCATTTTGCGGGCTTCCGTGGCGTTGCATCTGATATAACCGCCGACAAGAAGGCCAAGCAGAGGATCGCATTTCTTGCGCACAATGATGCGCTGACAGGCCTCGTCAACCGCGCCAATTTCGCGCAAGCCGTTGCGCGTTGCTTTGAAAACCGTCGTATCTCCAGCGGCTCGCAGTTCTCGATTTTCTATCTCGATCTGGATGGTTTCAAGCTGATCAACGACACCAAGGGCCATAATTTCGGTGATCAGCTTTTGGTGGAAGTTGGTACCAGGTTGAAGCGTGCACTGCGGGACAATGATGTTGTGGCGCGGCTTGGCGGCGATGAGTTTGCTCTGTTGCTGCGCAACGAAATATCCATTCCGGCGCTTTCCGCGTTGGCTGAGAAAATCATACACTCCATTGAACGGCCTTATGAAATCGAGGGTCAGAGGGTCAACGTCAGTGTGTCCATCGGCATTGCGCTTGCGTCTCGCGACGGGCGTGAAGCACAGTCGCTTTTGAATAACGCGGACCTTGCGCTTTACCGTGCCAAGGAAGAAGGCAAGGGCACTTACCGCTTCTTTGAGATTGAGATGGATGAAATCGTGCGCGACCGCCGGATGCTTGAGCAAGAGCTGCGCGCGGCGGCGGTGGACAAGCAGTTTGAGCTGCATTTCCAGCCACTTGTGTCGGCCATTGACGATGCGACCATCGGTTTTGAGGCGCTGATCCGCTGGAACCATCCGACACGCGGCACGGTCTCGCCGGCAGACTTTATTCCCTTGGCGGAAAAGACCGGCCTGATTTGCGAAATTGGTGATTGGGTTCTTGAAGAGGCTTGCCGGACCGCAACCACATGGCCGGAGCAGATGACGATATCGGTCAACCTGTCGCCGCAGCAATTCCACAACCGCAGGATCGTCTCTTCGACGCGCAAAGCTCTCTATGCCTCCGGCCTTGCGCCGAACCGGCTGGAGCTGGAGATCACGGAAGGCCTGTTTGTCGACAACACCGAAGAGGCGCTGGCCGCGCTTGGCGACCTGAAGTCGCTCGGCGTCATGACCTCACTGGATGATTTTGGCACCGGCTATTCCAGCCTCTCCTACCTGTTGAAATTTCCGTTCGACAAATTGAAGATCGACCAGTCGTTCATTAAGTCCATCGAGAAGGACAAGACGGCGCGAGACATACTTGAAACCATCGCGCGGCTTGGCAAAATCCTCAATCTCAGTGTCACTGCCGAAGGCGTGGAAACGGCCGATCAGGCCCTCTTCCTCTCCACCATGGCCTGCAACCAGATGCAGGGGTTCCACTTCGGGCGGCCAATCCCATCAGATCAGATATCAGCATTCCTGCTGGGTGAGACGAGCCGCAGGCTTGCAGGCAGGGAAGCCATGGCTGAAGCGACTGAGCGTCGCAATGGCATGAAAAGCGCGGGTTAAGCAGGGATCTTGCAAGCGCCAACCGGCGCCTCCGCTTGTGACAAGCAGAGACGCCGGCGTTCTTGGCGAGGGCAAGTGGGGCGCTGTGAACCTCCCGCCAAAGCGTAAGGCTACAAGCGGCAGCGGTGCTCGTAACCGTCGTAACCGACGAAAGTGTCAGTGGATGGATCGTAGGTGCGGTAACGGGCAAAGCAGCGGGAGACATGGCTATCCCATGAGTCATCGATGTAGATGACCCGGCGTGGCTGATGACGACTGCCAGCGACCAACGCGCCCAAAACGAAGCCGCCAGCGCCTGCAAGAATGGCTGCCTCCTCGCGTGACAGACCGCCAGCGTTCGCGGGGTTCATGGACCCGAGGCCCGTCACGAGAACGGCGGCGGCGAGGGCGGCAGTGGCGAATTTCTGAGATTTGGTCATGTGCGTTGCTCCTTTGAAACTTTTGGGGAGCGGCTCATCCGCCCCATAATGTTGAGACGCACGCAAGCAAAAAAAGGTTCAAAGAAATGTTTCGGGACCGTGTTTGTCCGACAAGTTTGGTCCGGGTAGAAAGTAGTCTTATGCTGCGAGTACGGTCGCGGGCTTCCGAGACGACAGTGCTGCTTGCCCTATGTCAGACAAGAACCCTGTCAGCATTTCAGCAAAAGCTTGGGGCTGATCCAGAAAGCAGGCATGGCCCGCATCTGCTATGGTCTGGGTTTTGCCTCGCCATAATGATGGGATGTGGACGTCATCGAAGTAACCCAGTCTCAACAACGGGTCGTTCTGGCCGTTGATGACGGACAGTGGAATGTCGGTGTTTTCGACAAACTTCCGTTGGTCAATGCCCTCACCGTGGAACATGGCCTTGGCGAGTTGCGCGCGGCAGCGGCCATCGGCGCGAAGAACGGATGCCAGTCCGCGCCGGTTCAGGCAGTCGCCAAAGATCAGGCCGGCAAAGCGTTCGGCGTCGTTCTCGGAAAATCTTTCCTTCATGGTCAACAGCATGTCGAACTTCGGCTGGTGAGCGCGGAAGAAACCGAACGGGCCTCGCGGGAGTGGTGGCGTGCTGATCAACGCGAAGCCACGAACCTTGCGCCCCGATGCCGCCAATTCGATGGCAACATTACCGCCGAGCGCCCAACCGGCGATAACAGGATTCTCGACTCCAATTTGGTCGAGCGCCAAGCCAACCGCCTGCGCGAGGCCGCGATGCGTGTAAGCGGCGCTGCCGGCGGCGTCGCCGGAATTGCCGTGGCCCGGCAAATCAACAGCAATCAGACGGTACTCATTCAGAGATGGATCAGAAAACTGCGGGCAAAAGACATGCTTGGAAGCGCCCAAACCGTGCAGCATAACCAGAGGCATGCCGTTGCCGCCGGTATCGACGCAGGCGATGTCTGCGTCCGCTGTGCTGATGACATGGCTCTTGTAGTTGCGCATGAAGACACCAAAGTTGACTAAATGATTGTGCGCGCCGATTTCTTACAAATTGCTTAACATCATGGTTAATCAACCATGAATTTTCTATCACACGGCGAGTGTCAACGGCCGTTGACCAACCCGAGAATTAGCCCGTGAACATTGCCGCCGTCCGCCATTTCGATTCCGTCAAAGGCGCGGCTTTTGGCTTTATAGGTTTCATGGGCATCTTTTGCGCGCTGTAGCACTGCAACCCGGATCGCTTTGCAATCGGGGTCATTGTCCACGCGCAGGCCGACAGTTGCAGCGATGATCTCATTGACCATGCCGATTATGTCCCGTCCGTGCATCTTTTCATGCGCTGCTATCCCGTCGCTGAATGTTTTCCAATTTGCGGCGGCAGGGCCAGTGAGCTTTGCGGCAGGTTTGGGAAGCGCATAGCTGATGGTCAGGAACGGGATCGCCGACAGAAGCACGCAAGCATTGCCTTCAGGTTGGTAATCGCGTCGCCACTTCAATTCCCAATTGGTCACGGCAATGGCGCGGGTTTTGCCGATCAGCGGCCCGCGCTCACCAATTGATGCGTATAGCTCCGGGCCCGTGGTGCCAGAGACGGCGTAGGATTTTACCTGCTCGCGCGGCAGCCAGCTTTGGGCGTGAGCGGGGAGGGCGGTAAGGAGGAGGACAAATGCCGTGGAGCATAACTGCATTGACAACCTTTCCCATCAATTGCGAGGTGGCACAACAGCGGTCAGACTTCGCATTGTTCTTCACCAACAGTTGACCGCCAAACCCTTGCCACTGCCCGCGCCACGCACGACATTGGTGTTATCCGAAACTTTACAGCTTTCCGAAGGAGCCAATCATGATCACACAAACCGCAACACTCGCCGGAGGCTGTTTTTGGGGGATGCAGGATTTGATACGGCGGAGGCCGGGCGTGGTTTCCACGCGGGTTGGTTATTCGGGCGGTGATGTGGCGAATGCGACGTATCGCAATCATGGCACGCATGCCGAGGCTATCGAGATCACATTTGATCCGGCCAAGACCAGCTTCCGCGAGCTTTTGGAGTTGTTCTTCCAAATTCACGACCCCACCACGCGCAATCGTCAGGGCAATGACGTCGGTACCGCCTACCGGTCGGCGATATACTATGGGGACGAGGCGCAACGCCAGACCGCATTGGACACCATTGCTGATGTCGATGCGTCGGGTCTTTGGCCTGGCAAGGTCGTGACTGAGGTGGCACCTGTCGGGCCGTTCTGGCTGGCCGAGCCTGAGCATCAGGATTATCTTGAGCGTTATCCAAACGGCTACACCTGCCACTTCCCGCGCCCCCGTTGGACCTTGCCAAAGCGGGCGGCATGATCTGTAGAGCAGGCATTTGCAGCAGCGCCGGTGCTTAACCCTATGGTCGGGCACCGGCAGTCGGGATGACTTGCGAATTTGTGTAACTCAACTATCGGATTTGCCGCATTTTTACCTTTGTGGGCGCACACACGGCGCTCTGCAACACAGGGACTGTCATGTCAAAGTTCAACCCGCCGCTTCGACCAACCGTTTATCGCAGCGCAGCTGCTCTGGTCGTGATCTCATTCCTCAGCTTTCCGGTCTTGGCGGAGGACTTCATTGATCAGAACGTCACGCAGTATCAGCTCGCCAACGGGCTTACTGTTGTGCTTGCACCGTCCAGGACCGCCCAATCGGTGGCGCTGGTCACGCAATACAAGGTCGGCTCGGCTAATGAAGCGCCGGGGCGCAGCGGCTTTGCCCACCTGTTTGAACACTTGATGTTCGAGGGCACCAAAGCTGTTCCGGATTTTGACAAAGTGATTTCTGGCATTGGCGGCGAGAACAATGCATTCACGCAGGAAGACACCACCACCTATTACATGACCGGGCCGAAAGAAGCGCTGCCGGTCTTTCTGCGTTTGGATGCGGACCGGATGGCAAACCTTGCCAATGCTGTCAGCCAGGAGGATCTCGACAATCAGCGGGCGATTGTTTTGAATGAAATGCGGCAGAACGTGCTTGACCGCGCTGGTGGAGCGGCACGCGAGCAGGCGCAGACCGTGATTTACCCGGCAGGTCACCCTTATGCACACGCAACAATCGGGTCCATTGCTGATCTGAATGCTGCCAAGCTCGACGATGTTGTGGCGTTTCACCGGATCAATTACGTCCCGTCCAATGCGATTGTCACAGTGACGGGCAGCTTTGATATCGAGAAGACAAGAGCGCTGATTGACCAGACTTTTGCGTTTGTGCCAAAGGACGTTGGCCTTGCCGAGATTACGCCTGTGCTTCTTGCCGCTAAGGCACAAAGGCTTGAGGCGGTGGATGCTGTTGCAACGCCGGTTGTGACACTTCTGTGGCCGGGCGCAGCGGGGCATTCAAGGCAGTCTCTGATCAACGACATGCTTGCTACCGCAATGACGGTTGGCACCAAGTCACTCGAGAACCGGCTTGTGGTTCAAGACGGTGTTGCATCCTCTGTTGGCGTTTATTGGGACAGCAGGCAGTTGGGCGGCATATTTGCTGTCGCAGCCAACGCGGCGCAGGGTGTTGCGGCAGAAAAGCTTGAGACCTCTTTGCGAACCGTGCTGGAGCAAATGCGCAGCGAGGGCGTTTCTGAAGACGTGCTGAAAGTGGTGCGCACGGATTATGAAACCGGTTATGATCAGATCCCGTCCTCAGTGCTTGGATTTGCCATGCAATTGGCAGAGAGCGCGCGAGAAGGCGACGCCCGCAAATGGCGCAACGATGTTGATGTTGCAAAGACGGTGACAGCAACGGAAGTCACGGCTGCATTGCGCGGATTTGCCGATGCAACAGCGCTGGTGTCCGCCGTCAAGCCCGGCGCGCGGACCACCCAATATCCGCCGGCCATCGCCAATTCCACTGGCACCGCGACCGGCATTACCACGACAGCGCGGACGGACGTCGTGATACCGGAGATTGCCGTTGCCGATGCCGCTGCACTGGTTTTTCCGACGACCGAAACGCGCAACCTCAAGAGTGGCGCAACACTGATTGCCTATCGTATCGAGGACAAGGCGCAGGTCGGGATTGCGATTTCCGTCAGGGGCGGCAAAGTTGATGCGCCCGTCGGGCTGGCGCGGCTTGGCATGGCGGTGGACTCTCGCGGCGCAGGCGACCTGCCGCTTTCAGAGCTCAGTGTCCGCTTCCGCCAGAGTGGCATTTCCATTTATGGCGGTGCAGACAGCCATTTTTCTCAGATCGTTGCCATAGCGCCTGCCAAGGCGTTTGATACCGCAATCGCGCAACTTGCCGACGTTGTTTTGCATCCGCGCTTTGACGACAAGGAATGGGCTGCGGCTGTGGATCAGACCGTCAATTATGTCGAGACTTCACGCAAGGAGCCTGATTACATTGCCGGGCGGAAGCTGATTGAAGCGCTGTATCCGGCTGGTTCGCCAGAAGCGCGCGAACCGGATGTTGCCGCAATGCGGGCGCTTATTAGCAGCGATGCGAAAACGTTGTTTGCAAACCTGATGCGGCCTGACCAGGCTGTGTTTCATGTGGCCTCTGACATGTCTGCCGATCGTGTGGCAACCGCGCTCGACACTGCATTTGCAAAGTGGACGGCAGCGAGCAACGCGCCATCATTCAACGGCTATTCCCGACCACTGGTCAAGGACGTTCGGCTCGACAGCCAAGCAGATGGCGCGACGCAGGCGGCGATTGTTGCTGCGCTTCCGGCTCCTGACGAAGGCAGCGCAGACTCAACGCCATTCGGTATTGCCGTGCAGGTTCTGGGCGGAGATGCCAACAGCCGCTTGAACACGGTCTTGCGCGAAGAGAAGGGTTGGTCTTACGGCATTGGTGCCCAAGTCACCGGCGAGAAAGGTCGCAACAATTCGCTGCTCTATGTATCGACCGCAGTGCAGGCCGATCATACGGAAGACTCGATCGCCGCCATCCGGAAAATCATTGCCGAACTTGCCACCAAGCCGATCACTCAAGAAGAGTTTCTCTCGGCCAAACGCTCAACGAAGGCGCAGTTCCTCAATGCATTTGACAGCGCGCCGAAGATGGCCAGCTTTGCCGTGTCCATGGCCGCGCAGGAGTATGGAATTGCAGATTTGAAGGTGTATCTGGCAGAACTCGATGCCGTGACTCTAGACCAAGTCAACGCTCAGGCCGTACGGATTGCAGCGAGTCCAATCGCGTTGTCTGTGGCTGGCGACAAGACCTCAATGAAGTAGGGCTGATTGCTCCTGTCAAATCCTGTGTTAATCTGATGCCCGGCACGTGGAGGTAACCATGTCAAAGCCAGACGCAGTTCCGGATTTCAGGCCTGGCAAGGACGCTTTGGCGACGATCAAATCAGCCATCGCTTCGTACAATGCTGACCGTGTCGGCACCGAAAACCGGGCGTCGCGCAATGCCGCGGTGATGGTGATACCTTATGTGATCACGGTGGTGTTTTTTGCTTTCCTGTTGTTGCCCGGGCAAAATGCTGACGATTTTCCCTGGACAGCATATTGGATCGGCTTGGGTGCGGCGGCTTTTGGTGCCGCCAAATTGTGGGAATTTGCGTGGATTCCAGTCAAGAAGCTGCAACAACATACCCGCTCGCGGCTGGTTCCCGTGATCTGCGGGTTTGTCGAAAACGTCCGCTATGACAACAAGGTCACCCCCAATTTCATGTTGCATCTGCCTGCGGAGTCGCTGGTGGTTCATGACCGGGTGGAACATGACGATCTCATTTCGGGACGACATGAGGGGATGGATTTCGAACTTGGTGAGGTCATCTTCTGGATCAAGAGCGGCAAGAATTCAGAAGCCAGAGCTTTTGAAGGGGTGATCTTTCATTGCCGGGCAAAAACGCCGTTCCCCGGCCAGTTGATTGCATCGCAGAAAACAAGATGGTTCGACCGGTTCGGGCGTGGCGGCAGGTCTGACAGGCTGAGCGATGTCACGTGCGCCAACAAGCGCATCGACGAACGGTATGAGTTCCGCTCTGATCGTCCTTCGGAGGCAACCCGGCTGATCGACGGCCCGCTTACAACAATCGTTCTATGGCTGACAGACAATTGGCCGGAGGGAGTCGCGCGCATTGCGCTCGATGGTGATCATATCATCTTGTTGGTGCCGACCGAGAAGAACCATTTTGAACTTCCGAACATTTCCGTTGATCTGGATTACGAGCGCCATGTCGCGCCGATGACACGACAATTGTGGCGACTGTTGTCCACCGGGCGGTTGATCAGAGACATATTGAACTGACGAAAAATTCCAAGAAAATTTTGGCCCCCAGGTTCAGCGAACCAGTTTCAACACACGCCCTTCAGCGTCATCGGTCAGCAGGTAGACGTCACCGTCCGGCCCGACCCTGACATCGCGGATGCGCTCTCCGAGGTCTTCGAACATGGCCTCCTCGCCGACGACTTTGCCGTCTTTGATGTCGAGGCGCACAAGCTTCTGGCCTGCCAGAGCGCCGAGGAGGAGATCACCATCCCAGTCCGGATATTTCTTGCCGTTGTAGAAAGCCAGGCCGGACGGAGCGATGGAAGGATCCCAATAGTGCAGCGGCTGTTCCATGCCATCCTTGGCTGTGCCCTCGCCAATCTTGGCACCTGAATAATCGCGGCCATAGGTGATTACCGGCCAGCCATAGTTTTTTCCGGCTTCCGGACGGTTGATTTCATCGCCTCCCTTGGCGCCATGTTCGACTGTCCACAACAGGCCGGTAGAAGGTTCGATGGCAGCGCCTTGCGGGTTTCGATGTCCATAAGACCAAAGCTCCGGCAATGCACCCTCTTTGCCGATGAACGGATTATTGCTGGCAGGTTTGCCATCTGCTGTCAGTCTGACGATCTTGCCAAGATGAGTGCCAAGATCCTGCGCGCTGTCCCGTTCGGAATAGCGGTCTCCGAGCGTCAGGAACAGGTTTCCGTCGGGAGCAAATGCAATGCGGCCACCGAAATGGGCGGTGGAGTCGATTGCCGGCATTTGGCGGAAGATGACCTCGACATTTTCAAGCGCTTTGCCATCCTCCGGCAGACGCGCGCGGGCAAGCGACGTGCCATTGCCGCCGTCACGGGGCTCTGAAAAGCTCAAATAGATCCGCCTGTTCTTCGCAAAGTCCGGGTGGAGGGCCACATCAAGAAGGCCACCCTGTTTTTGGGCGACAACGTCGGGGACATTGGCGACAGGCTCTGAAAGCACACCATCCCGGACGATACGCAAACGGCCCGGCCGTTCGGTAACAAGCATTGATCCGTCGGGCAGAAAGACCAATCCCCACGGATTTTCCAAACCGGAGGCCACCGTTTCAACGGTTGCGGCCACGGATGGGGTGGAGAGCAGAAGCGTGAAAGCAAGTGCGGCAGCAGCAAAGCGCATGGCGTATTCCAATTTTGATTTCAACACATGGTCATGAGAATTTGATCTGCAATCTTGCGGTCATTGTGGCAGAGAGGATTTTGAATTGCATATGGAGCGGAGTTTCGTTGATGAACAGCATGACAATCACGGGAATGACCTGCGCAGGCTGCGCACGCAAGGTTGAGGCGGCATTGCAGAAACTGTCCGGCGACGCGCGGGTGACACTTGATCCGCCGCGTGCGACAGTGCCCGCAAGCGTGTCACCCGCGATGGTCAATGACGCGTTGCAGGCAATCGGCAAATACCGGGTTGCCGGACCACAAGCCCGCGAACTGTTCCCGGACGAGGTGACCGCTTGGCTGCGTTCCTATTATCCGCTGCTCGTGATCATGGGGTTGATCGCAGTTGCCTCATTCGCCGGCCAAAGCTGGATGATGAGTTTCATGGCCGGATTTTACATTGTCTTTGGCGCCTTCAAGCTGCTTGATGTGCCCGCATTTGCCAATGCCTACGCGCGGTACGACATTATCGCCAAGGTGTTCAAACCCTGGGGCTATGCCTATCCGTTCGTCGAATTGGCCTTGGGATTTGCATTCCTGTTCTGGGTTCAAATGGGCCCGGCCGTGTGGATTGCACTGATCTTGAGTGTGGTTGGCGCCATCGGGGTGATTAAGTCCGTGCACGCCAAAGAAAACATCCAATGCGCCTGCCATGGCACTGTTTTACAAC
>JANMQE010000713.1:0-13322 GCA_031370195.1 Phyllobacteriaceae bacterium | reverse complement strand
CAGAGCACGTATTCTCAGTCTTTTTTTCGTAGGCAGGGCAGCCGGCGATGACTTTGAGCTGCTTTTCCTCTGTCGTGTTGATAGTCCAACCTAGATTGTCTGGCCAGCTTACGACTTTTTGCAAATTGAAGGTCCATGCGTCGGCCAAACTCTGTTGCTCCCGCACTTACCATAGCGAAAAATTTACGAAAGTGTTTGAAGTCAGTATTTTGTGCATTATCAGCAATCTTGAAAATTTTTGTCACAAACAGGTCTTTCAGAAAACCGACAAAATTGGATAAATATTCATTCTCGGGTCGTTGCGGAGCCGAAGAAAGAATCTACTTGCTTTGTTTGGTGAAAATTTCCTACACTACTGAAAACCGATGAAAGACGACTTTTCTGCGGTGTTCCAATCCGAAGAAGCGAGACGCGTCTAAACATCGGTACGTTGGGTGCCGGACGGTTCGTCATGGCAGGCAGCAGAACTGATCGGACGGCTTTCCAGTGAAGGAGATCCCAACCGACCAAGACAGACGAGGGCAGTTTTAATCTGTCGGCACATTTCAGGAGGAGGAAATCCCATGTTCAATATTCCCAAAAATGCAGTTTACACGCGCATAAACCGCCGAAAGTTTTTAGAGCTTGGCGGTGGTACAGTCGCTGGACTTGGTGCCGGTGGTTTGACGCTTGGCTTAGGCTCGACAATCACCCGTTCACCTGCCCAAGCTGCTTCGTCTGATGATGCCAAGTGGAAACAGTATTCGGGTTCCAAGCTGAAGTTCATGTCGGAAAATACGCCGCCGTCTTTTGCGATCCGTGACAATATCAAAGCCTTTACCGATTTGACAGGCATTGAAGTAGAAATTTTGACGGATGATTTGCCCGTTGTGCAACAGAAGGTCGGTATCGACTTGCAAAGTGGCAAGGCTGACTATGTGCTCAACTATGTGCAGGACAAACCAATCGGTGCGCCCTTCGCTGATTTTTATGCCGACTTGACACCGATGTTCGGCGACAGCACCTTGCCACAGGACTCTGAAGGCTATGGCGATGAGGCATGGTACGAGAACTTCCTGTCCGCATGCGGACGATTCTACGAAAAGGGCAAAATCATCGCTCTTCCTTATGATGCGGCCGTGGCCTGCACCTTCTATCGTCAGGATGTTTTCGAAAAGCACAGCAAGGACTTCGAAAAGGAATACAGCAAGCGTCTGGAGTTCACGGCGGACTCAACCTGGAAGGACGTTACCGATATGGCAACGTTCTTCAAGAAGCTGAAGGAAGCTGGTCAGGACGTTCCCTATGGCTATGCCCAACATCACGGCAACTTTGCCTGGACAACCCAGCTAGACATCCAGCGCTTTCTGTTTGCCAACGGACGTTGGGCAGACTGGAATATTGATGACATCTATGGCTCAAAAACGCCTGGCAAAACCAATTGGGGTGACAAGCAATCTGTCTTGATGATGCAGAAGTTCAAGGAACTGGCTGATGTATGCCATCCAGACAACCTCGCCAATGGCACGCTCGAACTGAACACCGTCTATCAGGCCGGAAAAATTGCGATGCAGACACAGTATCACGAGTTTGCGGCCTCAATCGAAGACGAAAAAACCTCACAAGCAGCAGGCGGCAAGACTGCTTATGCTCCGTGTCCGAAGGGCGAGGCAAGTTGGATTACCAATGGCGGCCAAGCTGTCAACGGCACCAACTGCGGTATTGGCGGCATTGGTATCAACGGCAACGCGTCGGAAGACATGAAGCGCGCGGCCTACATCTTTGCGATCTGGTCAGTTTCAAAGAATAACCAGCTCAACGTTCTAAAGGGTCTTGGCGGTACACCAACAAGGAAGTCCGTACTTGCTGATCCAGAAGTAGTGGCTGCAAGAAAACGCCCAACAAAAATGCCAAATGCGCTCACATTTGATGCCGTTTATGATCTGGGTATCAAGGACCCGAATTTCGTTCTCGGTCCAAAGATTCCGAAGTCCAACGAGTACTACTCTATCATTGCGGCGGAAACGCAAAAATGTATTTCCGGCAGCGCCAACGCCGAAGAAACCTGCAAATCCATCCAGACACAACTGGACGGGTTGCACGGGGTTTAATACCGCTTCGAACAAGCCTCCCTCCCCCAAAAGGTTTGGGGGAGGGATCAATTTTGCAACAGCGTTGCGATGAGGCCGGATGTACCTTCAATGACAACAGACACAACAACATTGGTCAACTTGTTCCGTGTCCGCCAGATTCTGGACAACGTTGAGTCAAAGCCGCAGTCGAGTATTTCGAGCGCAGGACTGAAACTCAATGCCGTGCCGTCAAAGAGTTACTATTATTGGCTAATGGCACCTGCCATCTTGTTGCTCGCTGCCATCTCGCTCTATCCGTTTTTCTGGATGATCTACATGAGCTTGAACGACGTCCAGATCGGTAGCATCAAGTGGAACAATTTCGCCAATTACACCAAGCTTTGGAATGATGGAAAATTCTGGAACGGGTGGAAGCTGTTGCTGCAGTATTCTGCGCTCTGCTTGTTCTTTCAGATCACGATCGGCGCGTTTCTTGCAATTGTGCTCAACAATTCAAAATACGAGAAGATCATCGTCACAACACTACTTATGCCCATGATGATGGCACCTGTTGTGGCCGGCATGGTCTGGTACTTTCTCTATAACGGAACTTTTGGTTGGTACCACTGGATTTTCCAGAGCCTCGGCATTCTCGGTGCCAAATCAATTCTCGCCGACGTGCACACGGCCATGTGGGGCATTGTGATTGTCGACGTTTGGCAATGGACGCCGCTCATCACCCTAATCACGCTTGCAGGCTTGAAGCGCGTACCGCAGGACCAGCTTGAAGCCAACATGGTGGATGGCGCAACGCCATTCCGCAACTTTCTATCGGTCACGTTGCCCAATCTCTATCCGGTTCTGCTGATCGCCATCATGCTGCGTTTCATGGACAATTTCCGCTTCATTGACTCGGCCATGGTGTTGACAGGCGGTGGCCCGGCTGACTCAACCAAAATTCTGCCGATTTACCTGTTTGATGTATCCTTCAGGTTCACGGAACTTGGCCGCGCCGCAGCTATCGCCCTCATCCTGCTCATTGTTACAATCATTCTCGGCAAGGCACTGGTCCGCATCTTTGATCGCCAGCAGCCAGCAGCCCACTAAGAAAGTCCAACACATGGCATCCCGTGATATTGTTAATTACAATACGCCGCTCACCAAGGCCTTCAACTGGTTCTCTGGAATCTTCGTGGCCTTTTATTTGGTCTGGACCGTTCTTCCGATCTTTGTAATGATCGTGTCGTCATTCAAGGACTTGCTGGAAGCATTCCAGATTCCAGTCGTTGGTGACTGGTTGGGTGCCAGCGTTTTCTTCAAATTCTCCCCAACCTTTCAACATTACATCGACCTCTTTACCCAGCAGCCGTTTGGCACCTATCTCTTCAACTCGATTGTCGCTGCCGGAGGCTCTGCCGTCATCTCCGTCGTTCTCGGATCGATGGCGGCATATTCACTTTCGCGCGTTGATTTCAAGTTCAAGAATGACTTGTTCTTCTGGATCATATCAACCCGCATGGCCCCTGTGATCGCCGTGCTTGTGCCTTTGTACGCAATCTTTCGCAGCCTCGACCTTGTGGGATCACTCACCGGACTCATCCTTGCTTACACGACGTTCAATTTGCCTTTTGCAATCTGGATCCTGAAAGGCTTTTTCGACAATGTGCCTTATGCGATCGAGGAAGCACAGATGGTTGATGGCGCGTCACGGCCGAAGGCGCTGATTTCAATTTTGCCATTGGTTGCGCCCGGCATCGCCGCCTTCGTGGTGCTGTGCATCCTCTTTGCCTGGAACGACTTCCTGTTTGCCGCTATCATCGGTTCTGGAGACGCAAAAACATTGCCAGTGGCAACCAAGGAACTGGTGCAGCCACAAAACATCCAGTGGGGCACCATCATGGCTGCGGGCACCGTCACGACACTGCCGATGATGTTGCTCGGTCTCGTCATTCGTAAATATCTGGTCACTGGCCTCACCATGGGCGCAGTCAAGGAATAGTTGGAGAATACCTATGGCAACCGTAACAATCGACAAAGTCTGGAAGAAGTACGGCGAATTTGATGCTGTCAAAGACTTGAATATCAATTGTCCGGACGGAACCTTTTTATCCATCCTCGGTCCGTCGGGCTGCGGCAAGTCTTCGACAATGCGCATGATAGCTGGCCTTGAACATATCAGCGCAGGTGAAATCCGATTTGACAATCAGCGCATCAATGATCTGGCACCGAAGGACCGCGACGTCGCCATGGTGTTTGAGAACTACGCGCTTTATCCGCACAAAACGGTTTATGAGAACTTGGCAAATCCACTGCGGCTTCGCGGCCAAAGTGACTCGCAGATCAAGGAACGCGTGACCGGAGCGGCCAAACTGCTTGAGATCAGTCAACTTTTGGAACGCCGCCCTTCAGAGCTTTCTGGCGGCCAAAAACAGCGTGTTGCCATTGGCCGCGCCATTGTGCGCGAACCGAAGCTGTTCCTTTTCGATGAACCAATTGCACATCTTGACGCAAAGCTGCGCGCCCACATGCGCAGCGAAATCAAGCATCTGCAGCGCTCACTTGGCACGACTATGATCTATGTAACCCATGATCAACTTGAAGCCATGTCCATGGCAGACATGATAGCTGTCATGCACGAAGGTGAACTGCAACAATTGGGCACACCTCGCGAAGTCTATAACAACCCGGTCAATGCCTGGGTCGCGGGCTTTGTTGGGGAACCAGCAATGAACTTCATGGACGCCACAATCGAAAATAAAGGTGGCAAGACGTGGTTGACACACCCGAACTTCGCAATCGCTGCCACGCCAGAGCAGGGCCGCATTCTGAGTGGCCAAAATTCAAAATCCATTCGGCTTGGTGTTCGCCCCGATGCGTTGACAATTTCGGGCAGCAAACCAAAGGACGACCATGTAAAGGGTGACATATTCGTCACCGAACTTCTGGGTAGCGACATGATTGTTGACGTTAATCTGGCGGATAGCCGCATCCGCGTGAAAACCAACCCTGAGTTTTCCGGCCAGGAAGGTGATGCCTGTTTCATCACCGTCAACCGCGAGAAATGGCATGCCTTCTCGTCGACCGATGGCCGCGCCTTCTTCTGATGTTACAGGAGCCGCAAGCCATGGCTGATCATAACAATGATGCCAGTCTTGCGGTTTTTCTTGATGAAATCAGGCGGCCTGGCAAACCGCTTGATGCGGTATCTTTTTTCCATGCAGTGCGCAATTTGCCTTATCTCTCAACAGGTGACCGCAGCCTTGAAGGCATTCTCGCGCGCCGTGCGGGTTCCTGTTCCAGCAAGCACATACTGCTCGCCGCATTGCTCAATCACATCGGTATCAAAGCCGAAGTGCAATTGGTGCTGGGTGACTTTGCAACACCGTTTCGCGGTGCTCGTAACATTCCTTCGGCACTCGTTGATGCTGCCCATGACGGCGTTCGCGACATCCACAATGTTTTGCGCGTCGATATCAATGGTGCATCCGTTATTCTCGACGCCACTTGGCCTGATGCCATGCTGCCGTACGGCTTGCGGGTGAACGACGCATGGAACGGGCAAGGCGATACTGCAATTGCAGTCGATGTGCAGAAGATGCTCGGGTCTTCCGCAGAGCCAGCTGCGGACAAGGCCCGCATCATCGCTTCATGGCCGCAAGTTGAACAAAAGCGACGTCGCCGCTTTCTCGAAACAGTCAATGATTGGGTCGCGTCAATCTAAATAACACATGAAAATGGGAGCAAAAAAAATGGCAGGAAAAGCAATAAGGGCTTTCATCGGCATCGACGCTGGCACGACCGGCACAACCGTTGCCATCTATGATGAAAACGGCAACGAGATCGCCACTGGTTACAAGGAATATGCTTGCAACTTCCCGCGCGCGGGCTGGGTCGAGCAAGACTTCGCTGATGTCTGGGACGGCATTTGCGTCGCGTCCAAGCAAGCCATCAAAGCCGCAAATCTTCCCCCTTCGTCTTACAAATCAGTCGGCCTCTCCAGCCAGCGCGGTACCTTTGGTTTGCTTGATGCCAAGAAGCAGCCACTTGCTCCGTCGATTGTGTGGAATGATGGCCGCGCCCAAGCCTATGAGGGTAAGTTTGCCGAAACGCTTTCCGCAAAAGACTATCAGGCCCACACGGGCATGCCGCTGGCTGCGGCTTGGGCCGCCTGCAAAATTGCCTGGCTGCGCGACAATCGGCCAGACATTTTTGAAAAGACGCTCTGGGTTGTGAATGGTCAGGAATATTTCCTGCATCTTTTGGGTGCTGATGATTGGACGACCGATCCAGCCTCCCTCACCCTCAACGGCATGATGGATATTCGCAAGCTGGATTGGAGCGACAAGGTCCTGAAACTCTGTGGTCTCACGCGGGACATGATGCCACCCGTCGGGCGAACCGCAACACAAGCGGGCGTGATTTCAAAATCTGCCGCTGCTGCAACCGGCATTCCCGCAGGCACGCCGATATGTCGCGGCGCTGGCGACCAGCAGTGTGCGGCGATAGGTGCCGGTATCATCAAACAAGGCATGGCTGAATTCACGGTAGGCACATCTGCTGTTATGGTGGCGCACGTTGATAGCGTTGACCGTGTAACGGGCGACAAGCTTTTCCTTGGTGGCCATGGTGTTCCCGGCATGTGGGACCTTGAGGGTGCAGCCTTTGCAGCAGGCGTCTGCTTGCGCTGGTGGCGCGACATTCTGGGTTTGCCAGAGCAGGCCCTCGCAAAGAAGGCCAAGCGCAGTCCCTATACCGAGATGGTTGATCTCGCCATGAAAGCACCAGCCGGTGCCAAAGGCCTGATTTTCCATCCCTTCATGCAAGGTCAGGTCACACCCTACTATGACGTCACAGCCAAGGGCGGTTACCTCGGCATGCGTCTTGACCATGATCGCGCCGATGTGATGCGCGCCGTGCTTGAAGGTGTAGCGAATGAAATGCGAATGATAGTCGACACATTCCAAACCGGCATGAAAGGCGGCGTCACCGAGTTTCGCCTCACAGGCGGCGGCACCAAAAGTCCCGGCTTCGTGCAGATCATGACGGATGTCATTGGCATTCCGGCAGGTGTTCCCAAAGTGCGGGAATGCACGGTGTTGGGTGCCGCCATATTGGGTGCCGTCGGTGCGGGGCAATTCGCCAGTGTCGCAGAAGCCGCAGGTGCCATGGTTTCTCTCGAGAGCATGGTCGAACCATCACGTGGCACTCGAGCGCTTTATGATGACCAACATGAACTGTTCAAGACTGGCTACGTCAGTCTCAAGCAGGGTGGCGCCTATCAGGCGATGTATGATTATAACGCGAAGTATTTTTGATCGGTAGACCAGCGCGATGAAAGGTCTCGTTTGCACCGGCCCTTTCAGTTGTCGTAGAGGTTTTCAAACCGTGGCGTCTGTGGAGATGTTGCGGCAATTTCTGCAATCTCATCCTTGCGCATGAACACCACACCTTTATGCTTTTGTGCATATTCAATGAATCGCTTGAGTGACCTTGCCCGCGCAGGCCTTCCAGCGATGCGGTCGTGCAGGCTGATGGACATCATGCGGCGGCGCTTGCCAGCTTCTTCGTAGAGTTGGTCGAATTCGTCATGGAGCTGCTTCTCGAAACCCGTTGTATCGAAATTATAGCGCTCGAACTGCACGATGTCGTTGAGGTTGATGGTGTAAGGCACTATAACAAAGTCCTTGCCTTTCACCGGAATGATGAACGGTTCATCGGTGCTCACATCATCGATGTGATAAGTGAAACCTTGCTCTTGCAGAAGGGCCAAGGTGCGCCGGGTGCCACGCATGGCTGGACAATTGTAGCCTCTGGCTGCAGTACCTGTGACACGTTTGATGACCTCCACGTTGTCTGCGATAAATTTGCGCTCGGCTGCCTCATCCAAATCATATTGTGGTGTCCATGTCTGGCCGTGGGCTGCGGCTTCATGACCACGCTCGACAATCTCTCTCGCAAGGGCAGGGGACTTTTCAACCGCAATGCCGACCATGTGCGATGTCGTCTTGACCTTCAGTGCGCCGAATAAATCGAGGAGACGGGGGATTCCCTCGCGCACACCATATTGATACCAGGTCGTTGTTGGGTAATCGGTAAAGCCGGGTTTCAGCTGAAAACCATCAAGCGGGCTAGGGGCACCCGATGCGGGTTGGCCGCCTGCTTCTAACTGCATTGAAATGGAAACCACCAAGCGGATGCCGTTGGGCCAAAAACTGCCAGTCGTCGATTTGCGGGTCATAGCAATTTCCTTGCGTTCTCGAAACGCTTTGAGCATGACTGAAAATTATTTTCAATATATCTTGAAAGTCATGAAAATTGATGGTTAGAGTCAAATCGACGCTGCTCGTGAAAAGCTGCAAAACAATCGGTTTAGGGTTCTTTTACTCATCGAAGCTGAGAAGAAAATTTTCAACAAAATGAGAATCAGGTCAATTCAATGGGACCCGAGTGGGACCAACAGGGAGGAAAACAAATGCCAATCCCCGGAATTCAAGGCATGGAGCATGTCGGTCTTACCGTGCCAAACCTGCAGGAAGCCTGTGATTTTTTCGAAAGTATTTTGGGTGCTGAAGTGTTGTTCACTGCCGCCACCGATTTTCGCAATGACGACAGCGATTGGATGACAACCCATCTCAACATTCATCCCCGGGCTGTGGTTAAGGAATTCCGCTATGTGCGCATGCGCAACGGCACCAATCTTGAGCTGTTTGAATATTCATCGCCAGATCAGAAAACCGTGCTACCAAAGAATTCGGATGTCGGCGGCTATCACCTCGCTTTCTATGTCGATGACATCAACGCCGCTGTGAAATACTTGCGGGACAATGGCGTGAGGGTGTTGGACGAACCCACCGTTTATGCAGATGGTCCCAACCTGGGACTCTCCTGGTGTTACTTCATGGCACCCTGGGGGCTTCAGCTTGAAGTCGTATCAGCCCCAAAGGGCACCACCTTTGACAACCAAGCCAAGGCCGCAGGAAAGCGTCGCCTGTTTGACCCCAGCCGTCCCCGCGAAACATTGATCTAGTTGTCCAACCCACTTTTTGAAATGCAAGGCCGAATGACATGCCACTGCTGAATATGGGACCCATGCTGAAGCGCGCGCAAGCCGCACGTTACGGCATCGCCGCTTTCAACATGATCGATTACAATTCGGTGCGCGCCATTGTTGACAGTGCCACAGAACTCAAGGCCCCGATCATAGTGCAGGTGTCAACAAAGACCATTCGCCACTGGGGTTTCAAACCCATCGCAGGATGGGTGAAGCAACTGGCTGGTGACACTGATGTGCCGGTGGCCTTGCACCTTGATCATTGCTCGGATGTCAAAACCATTCAGGGCTGTATTGATGCGGGCTGGACCTCGGTGATGTTTGATGGCTCTGCGCTGCCATTCAAGGAAAACATCGTGAAGTCGAGCGAAGTCTATAAACTGACGGAAGCGGCGGGCGTTGGCCTTGAGGCTGAAATTGGCGCGATTGGTGGCGTTGAAGACGACAAGTTCGTGGCACAGGATAAATCCATCCTCGCCAACTTCGATGAGTGCGTTGTCTTCTGCAAGGAAATGCCAAAACTCGCTGTGTTTGCGCCAGCCATCGGAACCGCCCATGGTTTCTATGCGGGTGAACCCAAAATCGCCTATGAGCTTCTAGAACGTATCACCTCATCAATTGATATTCCCATTGCCCTGCATGGCGGCACGGGCCTGACCGAGGAACAGTTCCACCGCTGCATAGGTGCAGGCTGTGCCAAGGTCAACATTTCGACAATGCATAAAAAGCGGTTTATCGATGGCTTCTTTGGTCATCGTGACAATAAGCCAAAAGAGTCCGAACCATTGCCATTCATCCAGTCGCAATATGAGGCGATGAAGGGCGATGTGCGCGACATGATCCGCACCTTTGGCAGTGAAGGCCGCGCCGCCCACGCCACGGGACATGCATAGATGCAGGCGCTGATATTCGATTGCGACGGCGTGTTGGTGGACACAGAACGTGATGGTCATCGCGTCGCTTTCAATGCCGCGTTCAAGGCCATTGGCTGGACAACAGAATGGTCGGTTGAGCGTTACGGTGAATTGCTGACCACAGCGGGCGGCAAAGAGCGCATGCGTCGTCATTTTGACGAAAAAGGCTGGCCGGTTTCCGAGGCTGAGCGCGATGCAGCAATAGCATCCCTGCACAAACTGAAGACCGATCTCTTCATGCAGCTGATTGAGAACGGCTCGTTGCCCTTGCGCACCGGCGTTGCACGTATCGTTGATGATGCAATTGCCGCCAAGCTGAAAATTGCCGTGTGTTCCACATCAAACGAACGCGCTGTACAGGCGGTTGTTGACAAAATGCTGGGCGCTGACAGGGCGCAACACATCCGTGTTTTCGCAGGCGATATTGTCGCCAGGAAAAAGCCGGATCCTGCCATTTATAATCTGGCGGCAAAGGAGCTGGCCCTTGATCCTGGTAAATGCGTGGTGGTGGAGGATTCCAACAATGGGCTTCGCGCCGCCAAAGCGGCCAACATGAATTGTATTGTCACGATTTCGTCCTATACAGCCAAGGAAGATTTTAGGCAGGCGGATCGCGTGGTTCTCGAACTTGGTGACACACCCAGTCCTGTGGTCACGTTGTCTGACCTCCGAAACTTGGTGACATAGAAGAAACTATTGGCGCTTTGCGTTGCGCAGATAATAGCGTTCCAAGGCCATGCCGGTTGCCTTCAGATTCTCGCGTGGCTTCTGGCCATTGTGAAACATCAGCCCGAGATAGAGCAACTCGACGAGATAGAGCTGGCAGATACGGCCTTCAAGAAAATCACCATACAAGGGTTGTGGTGTGTTTTGATGCGACGTGATCAACTGAATCTCCGCCGCCTTTGCCACATCAGAGCTTGGATTGCTGGTAATAGCAATCGTCTTTGAACCTTTGCTCCGTGCCAATGTCAAGGCAGCGGCAACGGTTTCGGTCTGCCCTGTATGGGAAATGCCGACCATAGTTCGTTGGGGGTTCATCGTCGCGGCCGCAGTAATTTGCATGTAGCCGTCATTGTAGCTTTTAGAGTCGATGCCGGCCTTCAAAAGCATATGCACGGCTTCATCACATACAGATGCTGCACCACCCACACCAATAAAAATGGTCATCGACGCAGTTGCCATGGCCTGCACCGCCTTCTCGAGCCGGTCAGTGTCCAACATGCGATGCGTTTCCCGAATTGAGGATGAAAGCGTCAGAGACAATTTTTCACTGAGCATTATCATCGTATCGCTATCTTCGAGGCCCGAAGGGAAATTGGCGTAGGTCGATTCCCGGTTGGATTCTTGTGCGATAGAAAGCTTCAAATTTGGAAAGCCATTGTAGCCAAGGGCTCGGCTCACGCGGCTGATGGTTGCTTCGCTCACACCAAGGGTGCGGGCAAACTCGGTGATCGAGGAGTCAATGCGTATGCCTGCATTGCTGCGCAGATAGTCTGCGACTTTACGCTCCGCCGGACGCAGTTCACCGTAGTGGTTCTGGATCCGCTGAATGAGATCGACACGACCAGTTCCGGCCATCTGATTTTTCCTTTCTCACGGTGTTTTTGACAACTTTGCACATCACTGTTTTCGTGTGGCGCTGCTGGAATCGTCAAAATTTGTTTAGAATAAAGCCTACTAATGTTCGCAAAAGCAATCCTCGTTAGAAATTTTCAATCCGTGAAGAAAATTTTCTCGACAATCTTCAGGCGGTATTGTAGGGTTTCATCAAGCAATTACGGCAAGAAATCGCAAAAGGTTTAGAAGAAATGGTAAAGGCTCCATCCAGAGAAAACCTACCTCCCAAGGCGCTTTTGGAAAAACTTTTCAGAACGGCTTACTCCATACGCGTGTTTGAAACCGAAGGTATCAAGCTCTACCGTCAAGGCCTCATCAGGGGATATTTCCATCCCTATCTCGGCCAGGAAGGCATCGCAACCGGTGCCTGTGCGGCGCTTTCGAAGGGCGATTATATCGCCTCCACCCATCGCGGTCACGGCCATTGCATTGCTTGGGGGGCTGACATCAAGCGCATGGTGGCAGAGCTCCTGCAGAAGGAAACGGGATACTGCCGAGGTTACGGCGGCTCCATGCACATTGCCGATATTACCACTGGCAATCTCGGTGCAAATGGTATTGTCGGCGCGGGCACGCCACTTGGAGTAGGTGCCGCACTCGCAGCGCAAGTGCGCGGCAGTGATGCTGTTACCGTGACGTTTACAACCGATGGCGCAACCAACAACGGCACCTTTCTGGAATCGCTCAATCTCGCTGCGATTTGGAATCTCAATTTCATTCTGATCATCGAAAACAACCAATATGCAGTGTCGACTCCCATCGGTGAATCGACGCGCGAAACCGATCTTTACAAGCGCGGCACCGCCATCGGCGTGGAAAGTCATCTGGTCGACGGCAATGATCCTTTGGCCGTTCATGACCTGATGGTCGAGGCTGTTAAGAAATGCCGCGCCGGGCAAGGGCCGATCCTCATCGAAGCGCGCACCTACCGCCACATGGGACACCATGTGAATGATCCCGGCAAATACATGCCGGAAGACAAGCTCAAATATTATAAGGAACGCGACCCTGTGGACCGTGCCCGCAATGATTTCATCGAGCTTGGGGGTGCCACTGCGGCGGAAATTGAATCCATTGAAAAGGAAGTCCTGGAAATTTTTGAAGACGCTGTTGAATTTTCCAAGAACAGTCCGGAAGTTTCCGTCGAGGAATTCCGCGAATTTGCAGCCGTCTATTAATGCCACTTTTTTGTAAGTTTCGGAGAACATTAAGATGCGCGAGATGATGTACCGCGACGCCCTTCGCGAGGCGCTTGACGAAGAAATGGCACGCAACAACCAAGTCTTCATCATTGGAGAAGGCATTGCCGAGCGTGGTGGCTCTTACAAAGTCACCGAAGGCCTTTTGGCCAAGTATGGCCCAAAGCGCGTGCGTGATACGCCGATTGCCGAAGCGGGCATGATTGGTGTTGGTGTTGGTGCTGCCATCGCGGGTGGCCGCCCGGTCGTTGAAATTCTCTACGTTGACTTTGCCATGCTCGGCATGGACATGATCGTGAACCAGGCTGCCAAATTCCGGCTGATGACAGGCGGCAATGGTCGCGTACCTTTCGTCATGCGCACACAAGGCGGCACTGGCGGTGGCGTTGCTGCACAACACACGCAAAGTCTCGAAGCGCTGTTCTATGCCATCCCCGGTCTTCGCGTGGTCAAGCCAACATCGCCAGCCGATGCCAAAGGTTTGTTG
>JANMQE010000505.1:0-3211 GCA_031370195.1 Phyllobacteriaceae bacterium | reverse complement strand
ATCGGCCCGAGCCCGAACTTCCGGAGCCGGAACTTCCCGAACTGCCCGATCAGCGAAGTCGCAGGCGTCAGAGTGACAGCGCAAGGCAAGCTGACCCATGGACTGACAATTGAAGAGCGGGCCGACGGGCGCGGCTTTCCTTATTACTGGCTGCGATTCGGACGTGGCGCACAGACTCCAGCGGCAGACTCCGATGTCCGCGCGTTGCACGATCATTACGTTTCCGTCACACCTCTGCACCTCGATTTCACGGCCCATGCGGTCCGCAAGCAACTGGAGCAGGCGTTGGCATGAGCATTCGCCTGACAGACCGCGAGCGTTTCGCATCGTTCCTGATGCGGGTGCGTTCGCGCGGCATAACGGATGCGCGCCTGCTGGATGCGTTCGAGGCGACACCGCGGCGCGGTTTTGTGCCGGCTGCTTTCGCTGACTCGGCCTACTCTGACCGGACCGTGCAGATTGACTGCGGCGAGGTGATCGAGGGGCTCGACTTGCAGGCGACTGTGCTGCATGCGCTGGCCATTGAGGACAATCACCGCGTGCTGGAAGTCGGCACCGGCTCCGGCTTTACCGCCGCAGTGATGGCGCATCTTTCGCTGCGCGTGACGACCGCCGAGCGATATCGCAGCTTGTGCGAACAGGCCAAGCCGCGCTTTGAGGCGCTGCGCATTCCCAACATTACGGTTCGCCATGCCGATGGCAGAAACGGACTGAACGGCGAAGGCCCGTTTGATCGGATTGTTGTCTGGGCGGCGTTTGACGGAATGCCGCGCGCGTTTGTTGATCAACTGGCGACCAATGGCGTGATGGTTTGCGCGATTGGTCCCGAAGATGGCGAACAGGTGCTGGTTCGGCTTTCCAAGATCGGCTCGCGGTTTGAGCGCGAGGATTTGAAGACCGTCCGCTTCCAGCCGCTCGGGACAGCCTTGGCCGCATCTCTCTGATTAACACTTTGCATTCCGCATATTATTCATCACGAATAAACGCCTGCCTTAACCGAGCGTTAGGGATAACGCGCTTTAATCATGTTCAACGGTGGTGTTGTCCCGTTTGGCGTGGGTACGAGTGATGCGTGTTTCTGTGTTGGGTTTACTGTCAGGCAAATTGTTGCGCGGCGTCGCCATCGGCATGATCGCCGGGCTCGGGGCAGGGTGCAGTTCAGACTTCTCCCGTTTTGCGCCGACCAGCGCTGACTATACGGGCTCGATCAACCAGCAGCAGATCATTCACAAGAAGAACATAGAACCGCAGCCGTTCCCGGAAGAAACCTCTTCCGCCTCGGACATTCAGTACAATGAGCCGGAATATACCGGTTCCATCGAGAACGGCTCGATCCGCCCCGTCGCCAGAACCGTCAAGCGCTCGGTGCTGGAGCCGGTTTCAGCTGCGGGATCAAGGGTTGCTGCAGGCGCAAAGAAGATCAAGGCCAAGGCGTTTGCTCCCGTCTCGGCTGCCAGAAGTGCAGTCATCGACCAGCCATTGCCTGCGCCATCGGCACCTGAGAAAGTTGCGAAGAAACAGTCCCTGAAAGTCCGGCCAATTGCCGATGGTCTGGACGAGACCGTTACAGGCGCTGTCGAGCCGACGGTGAAGAGCGTCAAACCTCTCAAGCAAAAGTCGCCGCAAACAGCGCTGACAAAATCCAGACAGGTGAAGTCCGCGCCATCGTCGGAACCGGCCCAGGAAGGCTGGAGCACGATTGGCGGCACGTGGATTACGGTTCGCGAAAATGAAACGGTCTACAATCTCGCCAAGCGTTTTGGCGTCCGGGCCAATGCGATCCTCGAGGCCAACAGGCTGACAAAGGCGTCGTCGCTTGAAGCGGGTCAGAAGGTCATCATCCCAACCTACATTTACTCAAGGTCGGCGAAGATTTCCGCACCGGATGGCGATGCGAATACGCAATTGGCGAACTCGACGACCGGAACGACAGCAGATGTTGACGGCGGCAAAGTGCCGTTGCCGAAGAAGTCGCCGACGCGCGAGAATGTTGCGGTGCTTCCGGCGGAAACCAAGCCGAAGACCAAGCAGGTCGCAGCAACGACTGATACATCCGGCAAACTGAAGATTGTCAAATCCGCTGAAGGTGACAAGAACAAGCCGGTCAAAGCTGTGGAGATTGCCAAGACAAAAGTGATTGCCGGGACTTATACTGTTGCGTCCGGCGACTCGCTTTATGTGATTGCCAAGAAGAGCGGCACGACAGTTGACCGGCTGAAAGCAGCCAACGGGTTGGCAGATGGCAAGCTGAAGATCGGGCAGGTTTTGAAGGTTCCGGCTGCTGGAGAAACCGTGGTCGCAGCCGCTGATGCGGGCGTCGATCCGATTATCACAGGTTCTGCTGGCACTGCACCGAAAAAGCCGGTTGCCGTTGCGCCAAAGACTGTTGAAGTGGCTGCGCCCTCGGCTGCGGTTATGGAAGAGGCGGACAAGGACACGGCCACCGCTCCGGACGCGACCGGCATTTCCAAATTGCGCTGGCCGGTGCGTGGTCGGACGCTGGTCGGGTTCGGGCAGGCGGATGCGGGACGGAATAATGACGGCGTGGACATTTCGGTTCCGATCGGAACCCCGGTCAAGGCCGCAGAAAATGGCGTGGTCATTTATGCCGGCACAGGGTTGAAGGACTTTGGCAATACGGTGCTGATCCGCCACGAAAACGGGTTGGTCACGGTCTATGGCCACAATGGCGACCTGTCAGTCAAACGCGGCGAGACGATCAAACGCGGCCAGGAAATTGCCCGCTCCGGAATGTCGGGCACAACAAAAGTGCCAAAACTGCATTTTGAAGTGCGCAAAAACTCCAAACCGGTCAATCCAGCGACCTATCTCGAGTAGTCGCTGCGCCTCCAGTCGCAGCCGCCACGCCCGCCGTCATCCGTGACGGCGGGTTTTTGTTGTGGTGCGTACGATTGTCAAAAACATCCCCACTTCTCGTCATTCCGGAGCCGCGACAAGTCGCGGCCCCGGAATGACGACGTTTCGGGGTTTTTTTGAGTAAAAACAATGACTTGTGCAGTCAATGCTCACCCCGTATCGGGCCCGTTCACCGCGTGCAGCGCCAACCCGTGGCATTCGCGCAGCAGATCATCGACCGCGTGTATCGACCGTTGTCGCCAGCCGGGCGGGAGACCGGGGCGGAAGATGGAGATGCGGGTTGGACGCTTGGCTTTGAGTGCCAAATCACGCCGGGACTGCCATCTTGCGAGGC
>JANMQE010000673.1:0-1702 GCA_031370195.1 Phyllobacteriaceae bacterium | reverse complement strand
CCGCCACCCGCCACAATCACATCATAATCCCGCCGCGAGGGTGCAGCGCTTGAGGCAACAGAGCTGTGCGGCGTGTTTTGCCAATACGGATTGGACGAGTGCAACTTCCGCCGCGTCGTCACGCGCGGTTGCTTGCCAACTTTCCGGGGCTCCGCATCAGCCAACGCTGTGCCCGACACATTGCCGGATTGTGTATCTTTTCCCATGCCGCCCCGCCAAGCTCCGCCTCTGCCTCAATGGCAGCCGCTCAAGGGACACAACGCGGCAGAAGCGAATAGGTGCCGTGTAAGGTGGGGGAAAATAGACAGGCTTCGTTTCACCAGCCACAAATCGCCATGCAGGCTACGGGGACAGTCCCTGTTCACCTTCCCGCCCAAAGCATCCCGCGCTCCAGCATCGTCCGCATTGGCACAGACTCGAACTCGTCCGCCACATGGCCGAGCGCCGAGTAAAACACCCGGCCCTTGCCATAGGTGCGCTTCCATATCACCGGCATCACCACGCCGCCGATGCCCTCGAAATGCTCGTCGGTGAAGGTCGTCGTCGCCAGCACTTCGTTGGAGGGGTCAACATGCATGTAATACTGCTCGGACCGGTATGGAAAATCGGCAAGGCCCGCCATCACCGGATCATCGCCCCGCGTGATGTTGACCCTGTAGTCGATGATATTGCCCGGATGCGAAACCCATTGCCCGCCGGTCATGAACTGATATTCGGTCTCCTTGCGAAAAGCGTCGCACATCAGACCGTGGAAACCGGCAAGGCCGGTGCCGGCGCGGATTGTCCTGGTCAGGTTCTCGACCTCGTCCTTGGCAATTTCAGACATCGTGATCGCCGGTACGATCAGATCAAACCGGGAAAGGTTCGGGTCTGCAAAGGCGGACGTGCCGTTGACCACGGTCACGTCAAACCCGTGCGAGGCCAAAAGGCCGCGCGCGATGTCTGCGCTGCGCTCCGGTGTGTGCCCTTCCCAGCCGCCCCACGCGATCAGTGCCCTTTTAGCCATGTCTGTCTCCCGCTCAATTGAAATGCCGAATCTTTAGTAGCGCTTATCATTGCCTGAAACGTTGCAAGTTGGTAGGCAGAACGCGAATTTCTCTCCATGCCCGTGCCTCGCGCAGTGATCCTGCCACGCACCACAATTTCCGAAAGTCCATAGATGCCCGACAGTGCGCCCGCCGCCGACAAGTTTGCCGCCTTCCGCTACCGCTCCTTTGCCCTGTTCTGGGCCTCCCGCTTTCTGGCATCTTTCGCAGTGCAGATCATGTCAGTGTCCGTGGCGTGGCAAGTCTATGATCTGACGCGCGATCCTTTTTATCTCGGCTTGGTCGGCATCCTGCAGTTTGCGCCCTCGCTCATTCTCGTGCTTTTCACCGGCGCGGCGTCAGACCGCTACGGCCGCCGCCTCATCATGGCCGTGTGCGAAGCCGTCGAGGCGGTGTCCGCTGCAGCACTTCTCTATTTCACCTTGACCGGCTCAGCGTCAGTAGCGCCAATCTTCATGGTTCTGGTGGTCATTGGAACGGCCCGCGCTTTCTTCGGTCCGGCAGCCGCGTCGCTGGCGGCCAATCTCGTTCCAGAAGAGGTGTTCGCCAACGCCGTCTCGTGGAATTCGTCCGCTTGGCAAGTGGCAAGCATTGTCGGGCCGGTGGCGGGCGGCCTTCTTTATGGCCTGTCGCCGAATGCCGCCTATTCTGTTGCG
>JANMQE010000635.1:0-4552 GCA_031370195.1 Phyllobacteriaceae bacterium | reverse complement strand
CGCCGCCACCGCTGCTGCTGTCGGCTTGTCAAGTCCGGTGGTGCGCACCAGCAGCGCATAGCTGACGAACGGCTGCAGAAAGCCGAATATCAGGCCAGCGCATACTGTCGCGATCACTTCAAAGCCGAATTCGGGCGTTTGCGCGAAGGCAGCGCCGCCCTTGAAGCCGATCGCCATCATCAGGTAAATCGCAAGATACCGGCTGATGCTTTGCGGAATCTCAAGGTCGGATTTGAACAGACCGGCGAGAACCCCAAGCAGGAAGAACAGAATTGCCGGCGTCAGCAAATTGTCGGCGATGGTGGTGAAAATGTCCATGATGTTCCCTTCGGGCGGCGGGCGTTTCGGCACAAGCATGGCGCTTGCCCCGGCGCTTTGGTTTGTCGCGCTGTCTTTGGTGCCCGGTTGGAAATGCGCAAGGCCGGTTTGGAAATGCGTCAATTGTCTGAAAACAGCTACCGGATTTGATCCAGGAGCCGCTTGCATTCGAGCAGGTCGAACAGGACTTCCTGCAAAAGCGCGCGGTTGTCTTTGGTGAGACTGCTGGTGTCGGCCCCGACAGGCCCGCCCTCGCCCTTGCCGCCGAGGCCGAAGAAGCGTTTGGCAGCAGATATTTTGGGCGCGCCGACCAATGTGTCATCGTCAGGGTCTTGTGCTTCGGGAGTTGCGGCTTTGCGCCCGGACTGGTGCGGTTCGGCTGCCGCATGGTGGGCGGCCTGACGCTGGCGGGCGATCTCGTCGGCGGCAGCCTTGTCGCCGGTGCCGAGCGCGATCACGAACTGGTTGCCATTGTCCTTGAGAAGGCGCTGGACGCCTTTGATCGTATACCCCTGATCGTAAAGCAGATGCCTGATGCCCTTGAGCAGATCGACATCGGCCGGGCGATAATAGCGCCTCCCGCCGCCGCGCTTCAGCGGTTTGATCTGGGTAAAGCGGGTTTCCCAGAAGCGAAGGACATGCTGCGGCAGGTCCAAATCCTCGCCGACTTCGCTGATCGTCCTGAAGGCATCCGGGCTTTTGTCCATGGTGGTGTCCCCGTGATTTGAGCCTGATGCAGCTCAAACCTGATTCGCAACCATTTCAATCGTTTGCCGCGCAACATTCAAGGGGTGAATCAAGGCTGAACACAGCCGCAGCATCACTTTTTGCGCGCAATTGTGTGGAGTTTGATGATTTTGGTCTTGAGGACGTTGGACGCCTTGAAGGTCATTACCCGGCGCGGCAGGATCGGCACTTCCTCGCCGGTCTTGGGATTGCGGCCAATGCGCTGGCTTTTGTCACGCACATGGAAGGTCGCGAACGACGACAGTTTGACGGTTTCGCCACGGACGATGGCATTGCAGACCTCATCGAGGACCATCTCGACGAGCTCAGCAGATTCGGTGCGCGACAGACCCACTTTGCGGTAAACCGCTTCTGCGAGATCGGCACGCGTAACTGTCTTTCCCCCCATGACAATCACTCCTGTCGATACTTTGGCCAAGGATTTTGACGTACGTTACTGGCTTCAAGTTGTGGGGTCAAGGATTGTAAATTTGCAAGGACTTAACGTACGACTTTGAATTTTGCGGGGCGGTAGTCGTTGTGATCAATGCATTGATCGTACATGGCTTGGTCAATCCTCACCCATTGAGTCCGATCAATGCCCCTCTTTGAGGAGGCGTTCGGCCCATCTGGAAATGCGGAGACCACCTTGATCCAACGATCCTGTTCGGCAGAGATATCGTGTACCTCTTGAACAATTTCCTGCAGATCCTGATCTTGACTGAAAACCACCGCAACATCGAAATTTCGCTTGCGCGCCAATGAAACGATATCGAGCGCAAGCCTGACATCGATTCCTTTTTCCTGCGGCGTGGTCACAATTTCAGAGACACCATCGACAACTACAGTTTCCTTTCGATAACGGAGGGGGCGGGTGGTGACATTTACCCCAGCACGTTTCATGGCCAAGACGCGGTTTGACCAATAGCCAGCCCACATTTCGCTTTCCTTCGGATCGGGAACACCGGTGTAAAATCGAACAAGGTTCGGTGTCCACCCGTGCAGCTTGCATACGGCATCATGAAGTTTTGACGGATCATAATTCGGATGGTGGTGGCCGAACGCCGACTTGGCGTGCTGATAAAGATTTTGTCCGTCGAAAAATGCCATGGCATATTTTACGTCTGGCTCTGTTGCCATTCCCGGCCCCAACAAATGCAAAACCCCGTCGGGGGTTGTTTCCAACCAAGTCCGACGGGGGGTTATTATCGTTATAAGATGCATACTATTTGATGCAACGTCAATACCCAAAGCAAGATATTGGTTGCACCAGAATTAAGTCACGCATTCACCACCGCAGCAACATGGCTCCCCAAGTGAAACCTCCGCCCATGGCCTCGAGCAGGATGAGGTTGCCGCGCTTGATGCGGCCGTCGGCTACTGCTGTTGCCAGAGCGAGCGGGACGGAGGCTGCTGAGGTGTTGCCGTGGTCCTGGACCGTGATGACGACCTTGTCTTCTGATATTTCGAGTTTTTTGGCAGAAGCGTCTATGATGCGCTTGTTGGCCTGATGCGGCTCGAACCAGTCGATGTCGGCTGCGGTGATGCCCGCTTCCTCGAACGAGTCCTCGATCACGTCGGTGATCATGCCGACGGCGTGTTTGAACACTTCCCGGCCTTCCATGCGTAAATGGCCGGTGGTTTGCGTCGTGGACGGGCCGCCATCGACATACAGTTTCTGCTTGTGCGAGCCGTCGGAGCGTAGCTTGGCGGCAAGGACGCCGCGGTCTGATGTCAGGCCCTTGCCCTCGCCGGTTTCCAGAATGACGGCCCCTGCCCCATCGCCGAACAGAACGCATGTGGAGCGGTCGGTCCAGTCCAGAATGCGCGAGAACGTCTCGGCACCGATGACGATGACGCGGTGGACCATGCCAGAGCGGATGTAAACGTCGGCGGTGGTCATTGCGTAGACAAAGCCGGTGCAGACGGCCTGAATGTCGAAGGCAAAGCCGTGCTTCATTTCGAGACGGTTCTGGATATCGACCGCGACTGCCGGAAAGGTGTTGTCCGGCGTTGCAGTGGCGACGATGATCATGTCGATGTCGGCAACGGTGAGACCGGCGTTGGCGAGCGCGTTTCTGGCTGCCTCCGCGCCAAGCGAGGCGGTCGTTTCACCTTCGCCTGCAATATAGCGCTGCCTGATGCCGGTGCGCTGGACAATCCACTCGTCGGATGTTTCGACCATGCCTTCGAGATCGGCATTTTTCACCAGATTTTTGGGGGTGGCGGAGCCAATGCCGCGCACGACTGACCGGATGACTGTCACGTTTATGCCTCGTCCTTGATGTCTGCGGGGGCAGCTTTTGGCGCATCGGGTTCCATGACCGGATGGCGGGCATGGAAGAGCCCGATGTCGGCTTCGATCTTTTTCAACAATCCGTTGCGCGCCATGTCACGCGCGACGGCAATGGCGGCGGCAAAGCCTTCCGCGTCGGTGCCGCCGTGGCTTTTGACGACAACGCCGTTCAGCCCGAGGAAGACGCCGCCATTGACCTTGCGCGGGTCCATCTTTTCGCGCAGGAAATTGAAGGCGCTGCGGGCGAACAGGTAGCCGATGCGCGCCATCAGCGTGCGGCTCATGGCCATGCGCAAATATTCGGCGATTTGCTTGGCAGTGCCTTCGGCGGTTTTCAGCGCAATGTTGCCGGCAAAGCCTTCGGTCACGACGACATCGACTGTGCCTTTGCCGAGATCATCGCCTTCGACAAAGCCTTCGTAGCGCATGGTGGACAGGTTGGCATCGCGCAGCATGCGGCCGGCTTCCTTGACTTCTTCCTGGCCTTTGATCTCTTCCACGCCGACGTTGAGCAGCCCGACCGTCGGGCGGTCGATCTCGAACAGCGCCCGCGCCATGGCCGAGCCCATGACGGCAAAATCAACCAGCTGCTGCGCGTCCGCGCCGATGGTGGCGCCGACATCAAGTACGATGCTTTCGCCGCGCAGCGTCGGCCAGATGCCGGCAATCGCCGGGCGCTCGACGCGCGCCATGGTGCGCAGGCAAAACTTGGACATGGCCATCAGCGCGCCGGTGTTGCCCGCCGAAACGCTTGCTTGTGCGTCGCCGGATTTGATCGCCTCGATCGATTTCCACATTGATGATTTCCAGCGGCCCTGGCGAAGTGCCTGGCTTGGCTTGTCCTTCATCGATACGGACACATCGCAGTGGACAAATGTCGAGACGGATTTCAGTCCGGCAAACCGGGCCAACTCCGGCGCAACCTCTTCTTCCTTGCCGAAAAACATGAACTGCAAGTCAGGATAACGCTCCAGCGCCAGCGCTGCTCCGGGTATCGTGACGCTCGGACCAAAGTCCCCGCCCATGGCATCGATGGATATTTTCGTCACGCTTTGCACGTCCCGTCTCGCGGAAGCATTCGCAGTTTCGCTTATTGACACTTTCCGGCACCAGTCTTTGCCGGTTATTGCCTGAAGCGCAGACTTCCATGTTCCGATTTACCCGTTTTCACCATACAGGCAACGGCAATCGTGCCAAATTGCGGCGTCGCTC
>JANMQE010000609.1:0-6162 GCA_031370195.1 Phyllobacteriaceae bacterium | reverse complement strand
ATGCGTGCCGTGCCGAGCGAATAGTAGGAGGGGATTGTGAGTGCAGCAGGGAAGGCACGGTATGCCGGGTCGTCTTCAGGTCCGGATACTCCAAGCACACCCGTTGTATTGAACTTTGCGCCGAATATCTCGGTCACACCTTGCGGCTTTCCGTCTACCTGAATGCCTTTGATGGACAGCACCGCGTTGTCATATCCAAAACCGCTCTCCTTGCCGAAGTAGAGCGTCGGATGGGCGTTGAATATTTGCAGGCCACTGAACAGCAGAAAGAACAGGCTCAATGCCCACAGCCAATGCGTCGTGCGCGTCCAGCGGTTTTGGCGGTAGACCAAGGCGCCCTTGGCGGCCTTCATGTTCGGGGTATCAGCAGTCATCTAGTCGTCCCTCCCGGTTGCAGGTTACCTTATGGCAGATTTACGGCGAGCGACACGGTAAAGTTTCAGTGTGGAGCGCTCACTTCGCCGTCAGAAGCACTTTATTAACCACGCGGCTTATCTCTTTTGCAAAACGCCTTTGTTACCATTGTGGCGGGAAAGGACATGAAGGCATGTCCACGTGGAGACGATCATGGCGGAATTGATGCTGGAACCGCGCATCGCGGCAATTGCAAATCGCAACAAGATCACGGCTGACGATGTGCTTTATCTGCGTCGCAACGTCTATCAGGACGGCATGTCGGCGCGCGGTGAGCTCGAGAGCCTGTTTGCGCTGGATGGTGCCTGTCAGGATAAAGCCTCAGAATGGGCGGCGTTTCTGATTGAGGCGGTTTGCGATTATGTCGTGCATCAGGAAAAGCCGGAGGGTTATTTGTCTGAGGCAAACGCGACGTGGCTGCAAAGCGTGATTGTCCGTGACGGACGCGTTGATCGCGCCACGGAACTGGAGCTGATGGTTCGCGTCCTTGAGACCGCAAGAACCACTCCGGCGAGCTTTTCGGATTTTGTGCTGGCGAAAACGCAATCTGCCATTTGTGAGCCGCACGGTGTGCTGGCTTCGGTTGATGGCAACAGCATGATGCGCATCAGCGGCGAGGCGGCTGCGGTTGTGCGTCGGGTGCTTTATGCGACGGGCGGGCACAGTAATGTCGCGGTGACGAAATCTGAAGCCGAGCTGATGTTCAATCTGAACGATCGCGCGTCTGACGGTCAAAATGACCCGGCTTGGAATGAGCTTTTCGTCAAGGCGATTGCCAACTTCATGATGGCGACGTCGGGTTACAAGGTTCAGACCCGCGAGAAGGCGCTGGCGCAAGATGGTTTTCTTGATGCGCCGACCGCTGGTCTTGGTGGCTTCCTGTCGCGCATGATTTCCGGCAGCCTTTCGGACCGGATGGACTGGCGCGAGGGTAACAGCATCGAAGACCTTTTTGCCGGACGCAATGCAGCGACGGACGCCGACGTTTCGGATGCCGAGCGTGTAACGAGCGATGAGGCCGCATGGCTTGCCTTGCGGATCAACGGCGATGGCCAATGGGGCGCGAATGAGCGGGCGCTTGTTGAGTTTCTGAAGGCAGAATCGCCAGCCTTGCATCCGGAATTTCAGAAGATCCTCGCAAAGGTTGCCTGATTTCTGAGTCCTGCATTTTCCGCGGGTCACTCGGATATTTGAACTCTGTCGTAACGGAAAAGACAGGGCTGGCGGCGCAGCTTGAGGCGGGATCAGGGATCATAAACATGTTCGCTTCAAATTTGCTGCCGCTCGGTCTTCTTGTCGCCATCAATCTGGGATTGATCTGGTTTCTGATGGGTGCGCCCATTGGCACACGCACGGTGGTGGTATCACGACGCATCGCCGCATCGCCGGAAAAGCTTTGGTCCGCGCTTTTTCCGCTCGGCCAGAATGCGCTTTGGGACGGCTCGTATCTATCTGTTGAGCGGAAATCGCCGGATACCGCTGACATCGCCATTGCCTTTGACGGGCGTGATGGCCAGCCGATCCGCAGGGTGGTGCGGTTTGAGAATGTTGACCCGTTCAACACGTTCACCATGCGAACGATTGACGACACGTCGTTGCATGGCAGCTTTTGGGCCAATCACTGCGAAAAAGTGATGCTGGAGTCGGATGGTGCGACGACGCTTGTGACAGTCCGTGAGACCGACAAATACCGCGGCTTTGCGTTTCTCGGCTTCCGTTACTTCAAGAACCGCCGCCACATGCACGCGCTGTCGCAATGGGCGCTGACAGGATCATACAAGAGCAACGGCATTTTTGAAAAGCTGCCTATGCAAATCGCCATGGCGGTTTTGTCGGCGCTCATACTGTGGCCGTTTTTCGGGCTGACCAAGGCTGGACTGATGCTCTCTGCGGTTTTGACAGCAGTGGTTGTGTTGCATGAAGCCGGGCACATGTTTGCCTTCCGGGCGATGGGTCACAAGACTGCGCGGATGATCATCATTCCGTTTCTCGGCGGCGTGGCACTGGGCGGGCGGCCCTACAACAGCCATTTCGAGGTCGGCTTTTCGGCGCTGATGGGAGCGGGCTTCTCGGTGTTTCCGGTCATTGCGGCGATCAGCCTCTATTCGCCTCTGAACGATGCGGGATACCATGCCGCCGCTGCGATTGCGGGCGCGTTCGGCACCATTGGTGCGATTTTCAATCTCGGCAATCTTGTGCCTGTGTGGAAGTTTGATGGCGGGCAGGTGATAAGGCAGGTGTTTCGCAGCCGTACGGGACAAGGCATTGCCTCATTTGTCCTGCTTGCCGGACTGCTGTTTGTCGGCAGACTCGGCGGCTTCAGCAATCAGGCGCTCGTGGTGGTCGGGGTGGTGTTTTCGATCCTGTCGATTGTCACCAACGGCACGGGGGTGAAGCCACGCCATGCGCTGAACCCGATGACGTCAGTTGAGCGCGCACTGGTGTTCTGCGGGCTGCTCGCGGCATTTTCGGCGCATGCGGCGGGCGCAGTGTGGGGCTTTACGTTCTACCTTTGATTTCAACGGATCCGAAGACGTCTGCAAAGGCCTCATAAAGTGCCAAATCCGCGTCGGCCATCGTGACAGGCAGGCCAAGATCAACCAAGCTTGTCATGCCATGACCGGCGATGCCGCAAGGCACGATGCCGTCAAAATGCGTCAGGTCGGGTTCGACATTGAGCGAAATGCCGTGAAATGACACCCATCTACGCAGCCGAATGCCGATGGCGGCAATTTTATCCTCTGCAGGGACGCCAGGCGTTGGTCCTGCCTTGTCCGGCCGGACGACCCAGACGCCAATGCGGTCCTCGCGCACTTCGCCGAGAACCGCAAAATGCGCCAGCGCCTTGATGATCCACGTCTCAAGCGCGCTGACGAAAGCGCGAACGTCTTCCTTGCGTCGCTTCAGGTCCAGCATGACATAGGCGACGCGTTGGCCCGGGCCGTGATAGGTGTACTCACCGCCGCGTCCGGCTGCATGGACCGGAAAGCGGTCTGGAGCGATCAGGTCTTTGCTGTTGGCGCTCGTGCCGGCGGTATAGAGCGGTGGATGTTCGACCAACCATACCAGTTCGCCCGCCGTTCCGGCGCGGATGGCTTCAGCGCGCCCCTCCATGAACGAGACCGCTTGCGCGTAGGGCATCAGGCCCTGTTCAACACGCCATTCAACCGGCGCGCCCGATATGACCGGCCAAAAGCCGGACGCAAGATTTTGCCGCACACGCAGGTTTATGGGTTGATCATTCATTTGCGGCATATGGACCTTTCTGTTTCTGCCGTCCAGTTCCAGCAAACGCCATCGCTTGAGCGGAGTATTTGCGGCAGCGTCCTTTATGGGCTTGTTTGTGGAAAACCGATTTGCTACATGGCCGACGCCGGACTACCAGCCGGCTTTATGGTGCGTGCGGTCGTGGCGGAATTGGTAGACGCGCAGCGTTGAGGTCGCTGTGGGGCAACTCGTGGAAGTTCGAGTCTTCTCGACCGCACCATTCCTTTTTTGTTATCAGACATCTCAAACAGGCGATTTGCGATTCCGATCAACGCGTTGGTCGTGACGTTAAATGCTTTGTCACAAGCCGCTTTTCGGTCTAAGCCCGATTACCCGTCCAGCCTTCGGGAGTGCAGCTTTGGCCGATCATGACATGACGCAACAGGACAATGCGGCGCTTGCGCCGGGGGATATGCTTTATAACGATGACGGCGTTGTGCGCTCCAGCTATCTGGCACACATCGGCGCGGCGATAGCCGACCGCGATACGCTGACGTTGCGGCGCGAGGTCGCCGAGTTTCATGAATCCGAGCTGGCCGATCTGATTGAAGCGCTTAATCAGGATCAACGGCTTGCGCTGGTGCGGCTGCTGGGCAAGGAGTTTGACCTTGCGGCGCTGACGGAGGTTGATGAGGCGATCCGGCTTGAGATCGTTGATGCGCTGCCGAATGAAGATCTTGCGGTGGCAGTGCAGGAGCTGGATTCGGACGACGCGGTTTATATCCTTGAAGATATGGACGAAGAGGATCAGGAGGAGATCCTGTCGCGCCTGCCGCATGAAGAGCGGATCATTCTTCAACGCGCGCTGAAATATCCGGAAGATTCGGCCGGCCGGCGCATGCAGACCGAATTCGTCGCGGTGCCGACTTTCTGGACCGTGGGCCAGACAATAGACTATCTGCGCGACGAGAAGGAACTGCCGGACAGTTTCAACCAGATTTACGTGGTAGACCCGACGTTCAAACTGTCTGGCGCTGTTGATCTTGATCAAATTTTGCGCACCAAGCGCACTGTCAAAATTGAGGATATAAAGCACGAAACGCGTCACGCCATTCCGGTCGATATGGATCAGGAAGAGGCGGCGCAGATCATGCAGCAGTATGACCTTTTGTCCGCCGCCGTTGTGGACGAGAATGAGCGTTTGGTTGGCGTTTTGACGATTGATAACGTTATCGATGTCATTCAGGAGGAGGCTGAGGAAGACATCTTGCGCCTCGGTGGCGTTGGTGACGAAGAGCTTTCGGATAATTTCATCGATACAGCGAAGTCGCGTTGGCCTTGGCTGTTTGTCAACACGCTGACGGCGCTGATTGCCTCGACGGTCATTGGCCTGTTTGATGCGAGCATCAACCAGATGGTGGCGCTGGCAGTTCTCATGCCAATCGTCGCTTCGATGGGCGGCAATGCCGGGACGCAGACCATGACCGTGACCGTGCGAGCGCTGGCGACCAAGGATCTCGACATTTACAATGCCGCACGGGTTATCCGGCGCGAGGCATTGATCGGCCTGTCCAACGGGCTGATCTTCGCGCTGGTGCTTGGTGTGATCGCAGCATTCTGGTTTGGCGACCACAATCTTGGCATCGTCATTGGTGCGGCACTGATCGTCAATCTGATGGCAGCGGCGATGGCCGGCATTCTCATTCCGCTGGTGTTGCAAAAGGCGGGTGCCGACCCCGCTCTGGCGTCAAGCGTGTTTGTGACGATGGTCACCGACATTGTCGGATTCTGCTCATTCCTGGGCTTTGCGACGTGGTGGTTCAGGCTGGGGTAGCCGTCCATGCAACCTTGGCTCCACAATTGACTTTTACGTAAATATCGTTTCAACACGGGATGCGGCTCGGGGGCCGTCAAGCGTTTGAAAGTGCATGCCCGATGCGGGAATTTTATACGATTACCGAACTGACGCGCGAGTTTGATATCTCGACCCGCACGATCCGTTTTTATGAGGATGAAGGCCTGATCCGGCCGGTAAGGCGCGGGCGCACGCGACTGTTCCGCCCATCTGACCGGCAGTTGCTCAAGCAGATTTTGCGCGGCAAGCGGCTGGGATTTTCCATCGCCGAAATCAATGAAATCGTGCAGATGTACAAGGAACCTCCCGGTGAGGCAGGTCAACTCAGATTGATGATGAAGCGCGTCGAGGAAAAGCGCGCCAACCTGCGCCAGAAGCGCAAGGATATCGAAGAAACGCTTGGCGAACTCGACGCCATCGACGAGTCCTGCATCGAGCGGCTTGCGGAGCTGGGCGTAAACACCTGAGGTATGTATGGCTGGCAAAGACGCTGCACTGACCATCTCCCGCTTCATCGACGCCCCGCCAGCCTTGGTGTGGAAAGCCTGGGCCACGCCCGAGCATCTGGCGAAATGGTGGATACCGGCACCGATAGAATGCAAGGTCATCAAGCTGGACCTGCGCCCGGGCGGTGGCTTTGAAACACACATGCGCGAGGGCAGCGGCGATTTCCAGCCACATGTCGA
>JANMQE010000608.1:0-1946 GCA_031370195.1 Phyllobacteriaceae bacterium | reverse complement strand
CGGCGCACGCCGTCGCGGGCGATGTCCATCAGCGCATTCGGCTCTTCCGGCCCTGCACCCAGAAACCCGCGCGGGCGGTGATACTTGAAAGAACGCCCAACCAGATGGACGCCGTTGGCCAAGAGCGCCGAGGCGAGCGTGTCGCCCTCAAGCCCGGTATAGCTGCGCCCGTCAAACGTGAAGCGGATGGTCTTGGCAGGGGTCAGCCTCCCCTTGCCGGCGATGCGGTTGGCTCCGGAACTCATGCTCGCACCTCTGTGCTGAATGTTCTGGCGAAATCTCTCGCAGGGCCGTCATTCCGGGGCCGCGAAGCGGAGCCCGGAATCCAGAGCTCCGACAGCGAAAGGAGTGCAAAAAGGGACGGAAACGTCTTTTTCAATTTCGCTCCTGACTGTCGTGGAAACAAATTCAGCGTTGGCGTTCTGGATTCCGGGTTCCGCCGCCGCGGCCCCGGAATGACGGCGTGACACAAAGAGAAGATGTCCGACAGGACAGAAGGGGGTGCCCCGGTCGTGTGCAAAGCCGTTCCCCCACCCATCACTTCGCCACCTTCTTCATCAGTCCGCCATCAACCTCCGGCTTCGCCTCGCCTGCCTTGTAGGTCGCGATAAACTTGTCAGACACCGTATGGCGCACCGCATTGAAATACCGCGCACAGCCATGCACATGCCGCCAGCGCTCGTAATTCACGCCCTTGGGATTGTCGCGGATGTAGAGAAACTTCTCGAAATCCTCGTCCGACTGGTTCGCGATATCGGACGAACGCACCACATGCGCCTGCCCCATGTTGCGGAATTCCAGTTCCGGTCGCTCTTCTTCGCAATAGGGACAACGGATCAGAAGCATGAGGCACCTGCGGATAACGGGGTGAAAGAAATTAGCGGGCGGCGGGGAGAAGGGAAGTTAGCACAGTTGGCGATAGTCCCCTTCTCCCCGCCACTTGCGGGGAGAAGGTGGCGCGAAGCGACGGATGAGGGGCAGCGCCGAGGGTCAACGATAATCATCACAATTCTCCGGGACCAAGCACGGTCCCCTTCGGCTGGTCACAAAGCTTCTTGCCCAGCGTAACATAGGGCCCAAGGCGGCGGATTTTGTCTTCGATGCTCATGCCCGGCGCCAGATGCGCCTTGCCGTTCAAATCGCTGAAAAGCTGGATCGGATCAGTGGTGACGATCACCCCAGTCGGCTCGACCAGCTCACCCAAATCATCGCCCATATCAGGGAAAAACAGCACGACCCGCATACCGAACGACGGCACACAGGCCAGGCGACCCTTGGTCTCCACAAAAGGCCAGTCCCGCTCGCCCGCCTGCTTCTCGATCATCTGAAAACGCACGTCATCAGGCTCCGGCAGAAACGAGGCCGGAGTGGCAAGCGCAAGCGATGGATCAAACATAACCAGCATGGCAAGAGCCGCAATCATCAATGCGCAACGGCGGCAGCAGCCGCTTCGTCAATCAGCCGCCCGGTGCGGAACCGCTCCAGCGTATAGCCCGCATTGATCTTGTGCGGCTCGTCCCGCGCAATCGTATGGGCAAACACATTGCCGGACCCCGGCGTCGCCTTGAAGCCGCCGGTTCCCCAGCCGCAGTTGACGTAAAGCCCCTTGACCGGCGTCTTTGCCAAAATCGGCGAGCGGTCTGGCGTCACGTCAACAATGCCGCCCCATGAGCGCAGCATTTTCATGCGGCCGAACATCGGGAACATCTCGCAGATCGCATCGAGTGTATGGTTCAAAATGTGCAACCCGCCGGTCTGCGAGTACGACGTATACTGGTCCGTACCCGCGCCGATCACCAGTTCGCCCTTGTCCGATTGCGAGATATACGCATGCACCGTATTGGACATGACAACGCACGGAAACGCTGGCTTCACCGGCTCCGAGACCAGCGCCTGCAGCGGATAGCTCTCCAGCGGCATGCGCACCCCGGCCATATCCATCAGCA
>JANMQE010000601.1:0-5662 GCA_031370195.1 Phyllobacteriaceae bacterium | reverse complement strand
GAGGTGCGCATCATGACGGTGCACGGTGCCAAGGGGCTGGAATCACCGTATGTGTTTCTGGTGGATCCTGGCTCAAATCCGCTCGGCGGCCACCATGAAGCGCCGCTCCTTGCAGTCCCTCTTGCGGCGGGAAACAGAAGCATGGACGGCTTTGTGTGGGTGCCAAAGAAGGAGTTCCGCAATTCCGCCATTGAGCCGATGCGCGCAGCGTTGTCTGAGGCGCAACATGCCGAATACAAGCGTCTGCTTTACGTCGGCATGACGCGGGCGGAAGATGTGCTGGTTATCTGCGGATACAGCGGAATCAATGTATCCCCCGTCCCAACCTGGATTGAGATGGTGCGCACCGCGCTTGCCGGAAAGCCGGGAGCAAGCGACGAGCCCCATGCTGTCACCGGCGCGCAGCATCTGATTTACAAGCTCGGCGAAACTGTTTTCAACGATGACAGTGTGGACGCATCGGAGACGCCTTTATCTGATATGGTGCCCGCGTGGTTGAGCGAGAAATTGCTGCCGGTCATTTTGCCACCGCGCCCGCTGACACCGTCGGGGACAGGGTTGGCGATTGAGCAAAGTCCGGAAGTCAGCGCAAAGTCGCCCGTTCTTGACGCTGAAGACAGCGGGCCAAGCGAAGGCATGCGGCGCGGATCGGCAGTGCACCGGTTGTTGGAAGTGCTCCCCGGCATGGCAGCCGATCAGCGCAGGGCCGCTGCTGGGCGCTATCTGGCGCAGATACTTGGCGGCGCAGCTACCGATGTGACGCGCCTTCTGGATCAGGTTTTCACCATTCTGGACGATCCCCGTTTTGCGCCGGTCTTTGCAGAAGGCTCCCGTGCCGAAGTGTCCATCGGCGGCATAATCACGATTGGCGGCGAGACGCGCGGCATCAGCGGCAAGATCGACCGGCTGGCGGTCACAGACAAGCGTGTGCTGATTGTCGACTACAAAACCAGCCGCCCCGCGCCGCGCAAGCTTTTCGACGTGCCGCAGAGCCATAGTGCCCAGCTTGCGCTCTACCGGTCCGTTCTTCAGTCGCTTTACCCTGACAAGACGGTCGAGGCGGCTCTTGTGTACACAGAGGGTCCGCATTTCATCAGCCTTGACGAAGCGTCACTGAATGCCGCGCTTGATGCGCTCGCGGCTTCGTGAGACTGTCATTCTTGAATGTGCCGCGAGTCGGGCTTACATCCGGCATGAAACAATTTCCGGCAGAGACCCGGACAGGAGAAAACCATGGCTACCGTGAAAGTCGATTCGGCGAATTTCAAATCCGAGGTTTTGGATTCAACCATTCCTGTGGTGGTTGATCTTTGGGCGGAATGGTGCGGTCCGTGCAAGATGATCGGCCCGTCGCTTGAAGAACTGTCAGCCGAATATGCCGGCAAGGTGAAGATCGTCAAACTCAATATTGACGAAAACCCCGACCTTGGCGCGCAGCTCGGCGTGCGCTCAATCCCGACGCTGTTGATGTTCAAGAATGGCGAGCGCGCCGACATGAAGGTTGGCGCGGCACCAAAGACCGTTTTGTCCAGCTGGATCAAGAACGCAGCGGCGTAACTGCCGCAAACAACAATCAGCCAGCCCGGCAGCGATGCCGGGCATTTTATTGGAATTTGCGTTGCAGCCTGCAAAGCGCCATGAAGCGCATATGACCCAGCCCGCAACCATCCGCCCCTATCATGACCGCGACGAAGCGCAGATCATCGCCATTGTGCGTGAGTTGCAGGATCATGAAAGCCAATTTTACGACCGGCTGAAGCCATCTTCGCAAATCGGACCGTGGTATGTTGACTGGATCCGCGAGGACAATCAGCGCAACAACGGCCACTTTCTGGTCGCGGACCTCGCCGGTCTGGCAGTCGGCTATGCAACGCTCAATCCGTCGCTCAATTCCGAAGAGAGCCGCGAAGAAATACCTTACGAATACGCCCATGTCGGCGATCTTGCCGTGCTGAAATCGCATCGCAACCGTGGCATCGGCCACCTTCTGCTGGCCGAGTGCGAGAGGCTGGCGCGAGAGGCCGGGCGCAAATGGCTGCGGCTTGGCGTGCACGCAGGCAACACGGATGCGCGCCGGTTTTACGAGCGGTTTCAGTTGAAGGAGCGCTTCCTCACGCTGGAGAAGCCGCTGGATTGATCTATTCCGGCGGTGTCCCGTTCTCTGCCAGAACCTGCCCCGCCAGATACAGTGACCCGCCGATCAGAATACGCGGGGCCCGCTCTTTGGCATCCCAATCGTCGCCGAGCAGTCTCAGCGCATTTTCCACCGAGGCGACCGGCTCAGCCGACAGGCCGGCGTCTTCAGCCATGAGCGCCAGTTTCTCTGGCGGCACGCCCGCCTCGCTGTTGGTCACCGGGACGGTGAAAACATGGCGCACCATGTCATGGAAGGCGCGGAAATAGCCGGTGGCGTCCTTGGTGTTGATCATGCCCGTAATCATGAACAGCGGCCGTTCAACCTTGTCCTCGCGCTCGGCGAGCGCCTCGGCAATGACCGCGCCAGCGCCCGGATTGTGGCCGCCGTCGAGCCAGATTTCCGAACCCTTCGGCGCAAATCCGATCAAGCGGCCCTTGTCGAGCTTCTGCATGCGCGCAGGCCATTCAACATTGAGCATGGCGCGCTCGGCGACTTCATTGGTGTGCGGGAATCCGGCGTCCTTGACGGCGCGGATTGCGGCAGCTGCATTGGCCAGCTGGTGGCGGCCCGGCAGGCGCGGCAGCGGCAGGTCCATCAAGCCATCTTCGTCTTCATACACCATGCGGCCATGCTCTTGCCGGGCATGGAAATCCTGCCCGTAAACAGCCATCGGGCAGCGCAGCCGCGCAGCTGTATCGATCAGCACCTCGCGTGCCGCGTCTTCGCTTTGCGCGCCGATGACCACCGGACAGCCCTTCTTGATGATCCCGGCCTTCTCGGCTGCAATCAGCTCCACGCGGTCGCCGAGATAGGCTTCATGATCGAGCGAGATCGGCATGATGAGCGTAACGGCTGGCTTTCCAATCACATTGGTCGCGTCAAACCGGCCGCCAAGGCCAACCTCCATGACGCAGGCGTCAGCGGGGGCTTCCGAAAACAGCACAAAGCCGACTGCCGTCAGGATTTCAAACACAGTGATTTTTTGGCCACTGTTGGCATCGGCCACACGCCGTACTGCGTTGGCGAATGTCTGATCGTCAACGAGCTGACCTCCTCCCTTGCGCCCTATGCGATAGCGCTCGTGCCAGCGCACCAGATGCGGCGACGTGTGGACATGGACGGAATGGCCTGAGGCTTCGAGCAAAGCGCGGCAGAAGGCCGAGGCCGAGCCTTTGCCGTTGGTTCCGGCGATGTGGATAGTCGGCGGCAGTTTGCGCTGCGGGTTGCCAAGCGTTGCCAGCAAACCGGTTATCCTGTCCAGCGACAGGTCAAAACCCTTTGGATGCAGCGATAGGAGCCGCTCGATTTCCTGCTCTGCCGTAAGGAGCGCCGTCATCACGTCACGGCGGGAAGCTGGTCCCGTGCCGGTGAAGCCTTCTTCATGAGAATGTGCAGAAGGCTTGAAATTGTCGGGCGCAGATCCTTTCGGGCGACGACCTGATCGACCATGCCATGGTCCATCAGATATTCAGAGCGCTGGAAGCCTTCGGGAAGCTTTTCACGTATGGTCTGCTCGATCACACGCTGCCCGGCAAAGCCGATGAGGGCACCGGGCTCTGCCAGATGGATATCGCCCAGCATGGCATAGGAAGCGGTGACGCCGCCGGTGGTCGGGTTGGTCAGCACAACGATGTAAGGCAGGCCCGCCTCTTTCAGAAGATTAACCGCCACCGTGGTGCGTGGCAGCTGCATCAGCGAAATGATGCCCTCCTGCATGCGCGCGCCGCCGGAGGCGACGAAAAGCACCAGCGGGCGCTTCTGTGCCACGGCAGTCTCAAAACCCTTGATTATCGCCTCACCGGCAGCAGCGCCGAGCGAGCCGCCCATGAAGGCAAACTCCTGCACCATCGCCACGATTGGCAGGTCATCAAGCGTTCCGGTGGCGTTGATGATCGAATCGTCAAGCCCGGTCTTGGCTTTCGCATCGCGCAGGCGGTCTGTGTATTTCTTCTCGTCACGGAACTTCAGCGGGTCGATGATCGCCTTCGGATTGTCGAGAACGGAGTATTGACCGCCGTCAAAAAACGACGCCAGCCGCTCCTTGGCCGGGATTTTCATGTGGAAGCCGGAGGCCGGGATCACGTGCAGATTGTTCTTCAGATCGGTGTGGAACACCATTTCGCCGGTCTCGGGACATTTGATCCAGAGATTTTCCGGCATGTCGCGACGGCCCAGCATCGAGTTGATTTTCGGGCGGACGTAGGAGGTGATCCAGTTCATTATACCTGACCTGTTTGATTTCGCTTTGAATCTAGGTCGTTCAGGCGTTGGCTGCAAGCCTTGCGGCGCGCACACCGGTGGAAAGACCGCGCACCAGGGTGGCAACGCTGTCAACGGTATCGGAGGTCGCCTTGCCGTCCTTGGTCAATGTGTTGGCAATCTGGCTGACAATGGCCGAGCCAACCACGACCGCATCGGCAGACTGGCCAATGACTTTGGCCTGCTCTGCCGTCTTCACGCCGAAGCCGACCGCTATGGGCAAATCGGTATGCGACTTGATCCGCTTGACCGCCTGCGCAACTTTTGTCGTGTCGGTGAGGGCAGAACCGGTGATACCGGTCATCGAGACATAGTAGACAAAGCCAGACGTGTTTTCGAGCACGGTCGGCAGGCGCTTGTCATCGGTTGTCGGGGTGGCAAGGCGGATGAAGTTCAGCCCGGCCTTCAGCGCGGGAATGCACAATTCCTCATCCATCTCAGGCGGCAGATCGACAACAATCAAACCGTCAATGCCGCAAGCCTTGGCATCCACGAGAAACTTTTCGACGCCATAGATATAGATTGGATTGTAGTAACCCATCAACACAATCGGCGTGTCATTGTCGCCATGCCGGAAATCCTTGGCCATCTGCAACGTCTTCTTCAGCGTCTGGCCACCCTTGAGCGCCCGCAAGCCCGCCGCCTGAATCGCCGGTCCATCGGCCATCGGGTCAGAGAACGGCATGCCAAGCTCGATCACATCAGACCCAGCCGCAGGCAGCGCCTTCATGATCGCCAGCGCCGTCTCATAATCGGGATCGCCGCCCATGAAATAGGTGACGAGGCCGGGCCGGTTTGCAGCGCGCAAGGCGGCGAATTTGGTGTCGATGCGGGTGGTCATATTTCCATCTCATCTCAAGTATCAGGCAGTGCGATAGAATTTCTTCGGCCATCCCTGATCTGAAGGACCTGTATCTGGGTTTCGACTACACGGTAGACGAAGTGAAAGGGAGTCCCCGTGATTGAGAATTTTCGACTTGTGTTATTTTGAAATGGCTGACCGGCAAAGGGATTTTCACAAAGTACCCGCGTAGCCGCTACATAACGCAAACGACCATTTTTACGTCCCTCTGGAAAAACGGTTTCATAATAGCGTCGGTACCATCGCAAATCGGGTTCGGCAGATTGCAGAATGACGATTTTCATGCGTGAGGCTTGGCCTTCGGTTCAGGAAATACATCCGGTTCCGGGAACGGATCATCAAATCCATCAGCCCAGCGATCCATCCAGCGCTCAACCGCGTCTCCGGAAACAAATACGCCTTTG
>JANMQE010000566.1:0-4274 GCA_031370195.1 Phyllobacteriaceae bacterium | reverse complement strand
TCGGGGTTGGATATGCCGATATCACCTTCAAACGCGTTGGCAGTCTGCTGGCGTATTGTCGGAGTCTGCGCCTTCCAGCCAAACCGGCCGACAACTGTCTTGCCGCTCTTGGGGTCACGCACCAGCTGCACCTTGCCGGAGATTCCATCGCCGTTCAGATCGTCCGGGTCGGACTTGGCCACTATGTCTGCCGAATGGATCGCCTGCAACAGGCCCATGCCGATCATTGGGTTGGCAATGCGAGGCGACAAAGTTGTCGCCGGATCAAGCGCTCCATAAGCCAGATTGCTCAGGCTGTACGTCGGCTTGCGCAACGAGATTATCGTACCGTCACCGAGCGTAATTGGCATCTCAGCGTACTTCACATTCATCCGCGCCTCGCCCTTGAGACCGGGGATGGCACGGTCCTGCAACTGGCTGCCGTAGACCGGATCGGGAAAGTTCAATGCTGACAATGAGGCAATGCTATCGCGCTCTGTTGAATCGCGCGGTCCGCGGGCGAGACGAAAAAATGTCGAGGAGGCGTCGGCTGATATTTCCATCGGATTGCCGCGCCCGTCCTTCAAATGGCAGGTCTGACAGGCGCGGGCATTGAACAGCGGGCCGAGCCCGTCGGACGCCAGCGTGGAGGCTGGGGAACTGACCCAGACTTTGCGGAACAAGGCATTGCCCAGCTTGAAATCGCGCGCCTGCTCAAAGCTGAGATTGGCCGAGAACTGCGAAAAAATGTCCCGGTTCACGGTCTTTTCGGTCGTTGCCGCACCGCCAGACTTTCGCTCAAATTTTTCCGGTTTGGCAAAGTCAGAAGGATCAGCAGTAACCGATTTCACGCGCGCTAAATCTGCTGCGCCAAGATCGCTGCGCGTTAGATCCTCTTTGGCAAGCTCCGGCGCGGCATTGGCGGACACAGCAAAGCAAAGCGCCGCGCTGTACATCGCGATACTCGCAAACAGTTTGCAGATGAGGCTGCGTGTCTGCAAACTATTTGTTGCGCAATGAAAAGATATCATAACGAATTGAGGCATTTCATGAGGTCTTGGTGACTTTTCATGGCATTGTCTCCTCAGGCATTTCCAGCGAACTGAAAATAGGCCGGAGATTGCGTTTCGCCAACTGCCATTCGCCAAATGTCATGCGGCAATTGCACCGCTCACACGCGCACAGGCGTTGGCACGATCCTCTTCATGGCGTCGCTGTTCAGCGTGAAGTCGGCCAAGGAAGCAAATCACTTCGGCTTGCGGCGTGGCAATCCGCTGGTGATAGGCTTCAGTGGTTCGAACGATAATCTCCACAACAACCGGGAAACAGCCGCAACAGCGGCCGCGTTTGCCCATTGCGTGGTACACTTGAACCGGCACAATCAAACGCCACAAGTCTTCATCAAGAAGACCGGTGATGGTCTCCTCAATGTCTTGAACCGTGACGATGTTGCACTGGCAGACAATCATTGGAACACGGCATCCGGCTTGTCGAGGCTGTCAGAGCCTTCGAGTGTGATGGCACCAAGGTCCAGCGCCGCAATTGCGCGCTCGATGGATTTGGTCTGTGTGATCAGCCCGTCGATGGCTGCCTGAACAATGGCATTGCCTTCCGGATTGCCATCGCCAATCATCTGGTCATAAGCCTCGCCGCCTTCCGCGCGCTTGGCCATTACTTCCATGGCAACAAGTGTGGCATCAAGATTGGCCTTCAGTTCGGTATCAGCAGGGGCGTCTTTTGCAGCGACAAGCGCAGACAGCGACGGGCCGGAAACCTTGGAGCCATCAACCCTCACATACTCGCCAACGTAAACGTTGCGAATACCGACAGCGTCATACTTGTGCGAATTATAGGTGTTGTCCGAGAAGCAGTCGTGCTCTTCTTCGGGATCATGCAGCAACAGGCCAAGCTTCATCCGCGCGCCTGCAACCTCCCCATAGGACAGCGAACCCATTCCGGTCAGAATTGCAGAAAGACCGGCCTTTGGATCACCCTCGACCAAAACCTTGCGCGCAGCGCCGCCTTCGATCCAATTGCCTGCCATTTCCGCGAGGTCTTTGACGAGCAGGTCGGAAGCAGACGCGAGATATTGCGCGCGGCGGTCACAATTGCCGTTGGTGCAGCCGTCTTTGGCATAGTCAGTAAACGGGCGGGCGCCAGCTCCGGCTTTCGTACCGTTTAAATCCTGGCCCCACAAAAGAAACTCGATGGCATGATAGCCGGTTGCGACGTTTGCCTCGATACTGCCCGCCTCCTGAAGTGTGCCTGACAGGAACTCCGGCGTCAGTGCTGTCGCGTCAACATCCTCGCCGTCGATGTTGATCTTGGGGTTTGCGATAACATTGGCAGTGTAAAGCGCGTTCTCATCGCTTTCCTTGCCATAAGTCTGCGAGACGTAATCAATCAGACCTTCGTCGAGCGGCCAGGAGTTCACACGGCCTTCCCAATCATCGACGATGGCGTTGCCAAAACGGAACGCTTCCGACTGTTGGTATGGAATGCGCGCGGAAAGCCATGCTGCCTTTGCCGCCTTCAAGCCATCTTCCGACGGAGCGGCGATGAAGCTGTCTATGGCGGTATCAAGCGCCTTGGCAGTTGTGAGCGCATCGCCGTAGGTTGCCTGCGCAATGTCAGCGTAGTTCTTGACGACATCGGCAGCACTGATTTCGGCACGTGCTTGGCCGAGACCCATGACCGCAGTGAAGATTGCGGCGGTTGCAAAGTAGCTTGCGCGTTTTGCAGAAATCATTCCGGTAGGTTCCTCTTCAATTGTCACTGCCTCCACAGCGGACATTAAGAACCCTTTTCAAACTGCGCCCCGGCTTGAACTCTTGTCCTGCCGATTCCGGCAGAACCAACCGAGTAGGCCGATCAACAGGATGGGTTCAAGGCCCAATCGTCGAAACTGCTGACAAACTGAATATTGCCGGTTGAAACAGGAGTCAAACTGTATAGTTTAGAACCTGTCAAAACAACTCAAGATTTCCGAAAGCGGCTCATGCGCCTGACCAAACAAACCAACTACGCCGTGCGCATGTTGATGTATTGCGCAGCAAACGGTGCCGACAGTACCAGCCGCATCGCTGACATCGCAAAAGCGTACAGCGTTTCCGAGCTGTTCCTGTTCAAAATTCTTCAGCCATTGGTGAAGGGCGGCTTGGTCCATTCCATTCGCGGACGAAATGGCGGCATCCAGCTTGGTAGGGCCGCGGATAGGATTACACTTCTCGACGTGGTGAGGCTGACTGAGGACGGGTTCTCGATGGCCGAGTGCTTTGATGACGGTGGCTCTGACTGCCCGCTGATTGACAGTTGCACGCTCAATTCCGCGCTGCGCGAGGCGCTCAACGCATTTTTTGCGGTGCTGGCCAAATACACGATCGCCGAACTCGTGCAGACAAGACCGGATATTCGAACCTTGCTCAATATGTTTCCGTTGAAGGCAGCGTCCTGAAGTCTTTTCTCACTTTGTGAGAATCAGTCTGTCCTGCCGCGTGATCTTGAGACGATACTCTTGATTGCCATGTAAAATTGTCAGTTCCTTTCTTCGGCGAAAAAGGTTGGCCGTGGTGACCGTGTCATCTGACCTATTGAAGCCGCCGGTTGGTGAGGGGCGCTTTACGCCTGCGGCTTCGGATTTGCCATCGGCACATCGGCAAAAACCGATAGTGTAGCTAAATTGGTCGGAGTGGCGGGATTCGAACCCACGACCCCTAGTCCCCCAGACTAGTGCGCTAACCGGGCTGCGCCACACTCCGAACCGGTGCTCTCTATAGACTGCCGATAATTCTGGTCAATAGAGTTCGATATGGCAGCGGGACAAGAGTGAGGTTTTGAAAACCCTGGTGCTGGCAAGGCGACCTGGCGACCGTGGCGGTTGGGCGGTGAGAGGGATAAGGATCACCATCACGGTTTATCAAAATCACCACCACACTTTTGTCGTTCCGGGGCCGCGCAGCGGAGCCTGAGAATCCAGAGATGGGAAGCAGCGAGGTTGGGATCGAGACAGGCTTTGGCGCATTCTGAAATTTCAATGAAATCATTGGTTTAACAGTCTTTTATGTCTGACGGACTGCGACACTTTCCACGGCCACGACTCTGGATTCCGGGTTCGGCTACGCCGCCCCGGAATGACGAAAATTATGGGATCTTTGGCTGCAATTTCAATCTCTTCTGAGATCGGGGACAGTTGCCTTTTCAGAGTCCACTGTCCCCGGGTTTCCACCTGAACGCTTCGACCGCGAAATAGTGGACGTCTTTCAGTATGGAATCGACGGGATGAATGTCTTTGCGCC
>JANMQE010000532.1:0-6295 GCA_031370195.1 Phyllobacteriaceae bacterium | reverse complement strand
ATACTGAAAAGCGGCGCATTTCTCTATTCGATGGGCGGCGATCATTTTGTCACCTGGCCGCTGCTGAAAGCCCACGCCGCCGTTCATGGCCCGATGGCGCTGGTGCATTTCGATGCGCATCAGGACACTTGGTTTGATGACGGCAGCCGTATTGACCACGGCTCATTCGTCGCCCGCGCCGCGCGCGAGGGCATCATCGACACCACGCATTCGATCCAGATCGGCATCCGCACCGATGCACCGGAAGATTTCGGCATCAGGATCATCCCCGGCTACGAGGTCGAAGATATGGGTGCACAAGCCATCGCAGACGCCATCAAGGCCCATGTCGGCGACGCCAAAACCTACCTCACTTTCGACATCGATTGCCTCGACCCCGCCTTTGCCCCCGGCACCGGAACACCTGTCTCAGGCGGTCCGTCATCAGCAAAAATCCTGTCCGTCTTGTGCAAACTTGGCTCTCTCAACCTCGTCGGCTCCGACATAGTCGAAGTCGCCCCCGCCTACGACCACGCTGACATCACCGCCATCGCCGGTGCAACGGTCGCCATGTATGTGATGGGGTTGCTTGCGGAGAAGAAAGCCGGGCGCTAAATGCTGGACGCGTCAATCAGTTGGGCGCCGATATCAACTCCGCTTCTTCCAGTATTGACATGGCTCTGCAGATTATACCGGAGACTTCCAATGACGACCAAGGTGTTCATAGACGGCGAGCATGGCACGACGGGCCTGCAAATCCGCACGCGCCTTGTGGGTCGTTCCGACATCGAGATCATTTCGATCCCGACTGACCGACGCAAAGACACCGGTGCGCGGGCCGAGTATTTGAATGCCGCAGATGTCGCGATCCTGTGCCTGCCGGACGATGCCGCCAAGGAAGCCGTCGCGCTTGCCGCCTCGTCAGGCACACGCTTCATCGACGCTTCAACCGCCCACCGGACGGCTGACGGCTGGGTGTTCGGTTTTGCCGAACTGACCAGGGGCCAGGCCAAAGCCATCGCGACCGCGCAGATGGTCTCCAACCCCGGCTGCTATTCTACGGGCGCGATCGCGCTCCTGCGTCCGCTCACGGAAGCGGGCCTTCTGCCGTCCGACTATCCGGTGACGATCAACGCCGTCTCTGGCTACACCGGCGGCGGCAAGGCGATGATTGCGCAGATGGAGGATGCCGCGCGCGACGATGCCATATCCGCCAACCATTTCGCTTACGCCCTGACGCTGGCGCACAAGCATGTGCCGGAGATCATGAAGCATGGCGGCATCCGTCGCCGCCCGATCTTCACGCCCGCAGTTGGCCGGTTCGCGCAAGGCATGCTGGTCAGTATCCCGCTGTTTACCGACATGCTGAACGGCAAGCCGTCGATGGCAGCAATTCATGATGTGATCGCATCGCATTATCTTGGCCAGTCCGTGGTCGAGGTCGTGCACCCAACGGTCGGCAACGCCCTGCCTCGCATTGATGCAGAAGAATTGCGCGATACGGATCGGATGAAGCTCTTCGTGCTCGGCACCGAAGGCAAGGGCCAGATCAACCTGATCGCCTCGCTCGATAATCTCGGCAAGGGCGCATCCGGCGCAGCGGTACAGAATCTGGACTTGATGCTCCAGGGACAGTAAGAGAACTCAGCTTTCGATGCTGACCTCCGTCGGCAAAGGATATGGCCCCTTCGCGGCCCGCCAATGCGCAACGGCAAAGAACAACACCACCAGAGCCGAGCCTTGATGGGTCAGGGCTGTGTGCATGTCCACCATGGTCAAAAGCGTCGCGATGCCGAATGCCGCCTGTGCTGATATCAACAGGAATAGAACGACCGACCGGCGCGCATGCGTCGTGCCCGGCTCCTTGACCAGCGTCATCACCATGTTACCCAGCGCCATTGCCAACAATAGATATGCGCCGCAGCGATGGATGAATTGCACCGTTTTGCCACTCTCGAAGAAATTACGCCAAACCGGGTCCATACTCATCAGATTTCCCGGCACCCAAGCTCCGTCCATCTGCGGCCAAGTGTTATATGCAAGGCCGGCATCAAGCCCGGCGACCAGCGCGCCGAGATAGATTTGCACGAATACCAGCAGCACGAGAAGCCCGGCAATGCGCCGCGTGCTGTCCTGCGCCGCGCGCCCGGTATGGTCCGCAAGCCCGCGCGCAACCCATGCTGTCGCACCAAAGATCAGGCTGGCGATCACCAGATGCGTGGCAAGCCGGTATTGGCTCACGTCCGTCCGTTCAGTAAGTCCTGACGACACCATCCACCAGCCGACAAAGCCCTGCAACCCGCCCAACGCCAGTATGCCAAGCAGCCTCGGCTTCAGGATCGGCTCCAGCCGTCCGGTCAGCCAGAAAAAAGCCATCGGGATTGCAAACACCAGCCCTGTCGCGCGGGCCAGAAACCGGTGTGCCCATTCCCACCAGAATATCTCTTTGAACGCTTCAAGCGTCATGCCCTTGTTGATTGTCTGGTATTCCGGAATTTGCTGATACTTGGCAAACTCCTCCTGCCACTCGGCATGGCTCAACGGCGGAATGATGCCGTGGATCGGCTTCCACTCAGTGATCGACAACCCGGAGTCTGTCAGGCGCGTCGCACCGCCGACAAGCACCAAAGCAAAAATCACCAGCAGGCCCAGATAAAGCCAACGGCGCACCAGCGTGCGACTGGAGGTCTCGCGCGCTTGCAAGCTGGTGATTTCGGCGTTCAGGACCAGCGACATGAAATTCAATCCTTGTTTACAAATTCGAGCGCTAAGTGAGCCACATTCGCGCAGCTTTCAAGCGGCCATCGGGCGTGACATGCAGTCGCGAGCCGCGCCCTTTCCTTTTGGCAATGCAAACGTTATCTGACCCCTATGAACCCGCGCATCAAAACCTTTATCGGAAGCATTTTGCTTGTGGCCATGATGGCACTCTATGCGCTCATCGCCGTCACGGTCGCATCTGCGCGTCTGGCCGACTCCAGTGGCGTGGTTCATCTGGCATTCTTTGCTGTGACGGGACTACTCTGGATCGTGCCGGCCATGGGTCTGGTTTCATGGATGATGCGCGATAGCCGCAAGCCTAAAGCGTAACCGCGCCACCATGCTTGTGCGCCATGAAACTGGTAATTCCAGATAGCATCAGCTTCACGTCACCAACATTCTGGTGTTTCCCATTGACAGAAATGCGCGGCAAAGAAGTCATGGCTTCAGAGTGTTCAGCAAACAGCATTCCATGACGCGTGGTGACGCCGGTGGCAAAGCCGAGCTGTTTGGCCAATTCGGTTTCCCTTTGTCCGACTGCCTGCTTGTAGCCATACGGATACGCCACATGCGCGGGCCGCAAGCCGGTTTCCAGTTCAATGGCAGCCATGGCGGCTGAGAATTCCACGCGCAGCGCCTGTGTGCCCAGCCTCGCCAGATGATAATGATGCTGTGTGTGGCAACCGATCGTGCACAGCGGATCCGCTGCAATGCTGCGGATCTGGTTCCAGTCCATCAGCTCCGTTCTGTTGTGCGCATAAGGGTCGATGCCCGCCATCCGCGCCAGTTCCCGGGTGAACGAAGCCACGAGTTCTTCCGGCAATTCAGTCATGACATGCTGCTGGATGCAATTGAACGCCGCCCGTTTTTCAGTTGTCGTTCTCGTTGCCATTGTCAACCGGCCTTGCCGCGTGGCAATCGTCACGGCGTCAAGCTTGGCTACCGCCGCTTCCGCTATTTCCCACCATAGATGCGTCTCGCCATTCACAAGGCCCGGCGCGATATACACGGTCCAAGGCACAGTGTGGCGACGCAGCACCGGAAAGGCATGGATTGCGTTGTCTTTGTAACCGTCATCAAATGTCACGGCCAAAAACGGCTTTTCGCTTGGGTTGGCAATCCGGACCGGAACGTCGTCCATGGCGACAAAATCATAACCGTCAGCAGCCAATGCCGGAAACAGCACGTCCAGAAATGCAGGTGTGACACAGAGGCCGGAGTGAATGCCGAGTGGCGCGGGATCATTGGGCGCGACCCGGTGCAGCATCAAAATGCCGCCAACACCGGCAAACGAACGTGGTGCAAGCGCGCGCAAATTCAAGGTCCGCCCCACAGCAAAGAAGCCTTTGCGGGCAATATGGGCCGCGTCGATCATTCCTTCACCATTATCCCCTAGCATACCCCGACAATGCTCTAGCAAGTCTGCCCTGCCAATACACCAACAGGATTGAAAGATGGTTGACGCGTGCAGGAAACGGGAGACCATGAGTTGAACGCCATTGCCGCAATTGACCTTGTCTGGTCCGCGCAGCCGCTTGGCGATGTGCTTGATGGATGGCGCGCCGCGTTGCCGCATCTTCGTTCCACAACGCCGCAGGACATTGATTTTGTCGGCCAGTGGTTCACCCATGTGAACCCGGATTGCATTGCGGTCACCGCCAAGTCCGCACGCGGCATTGAGTTCCTGCTGCCATTGGAAATAGTGCGCAAAGGGCCGCTGCACATCGCGCAATTCCCCGGTGGCAGCCACGCCAACGCCAACTTCGCGCCCTCAAGCGCGATGGCCTGCGCCTTTGATCCGTCAATTCTGTTGAAAGAAGTTCACCAAGCGGTGCGCGCACTGCGTCCCCGTGTAGACGCCCTGCTTCTGGAGCGCCTCGTTGGGGATCTTGGCGGCATGGCCAATTGCCTCGTCTCGCCGGCAAGCACAATCAGCCCGAATGTCGCGCTTTCATTTGCACTGATGCCAGACTTCAAGGAGATCCTGAAAGACCGCAACGGCGCGAAAAAGCAGAAGAAAATGCGCCAGATGGTGCGGCGCATGGATGACCGGGGCGGCTGGCGGGTGTTCAGGGCGAGCACGGAAGTCGAGTGCGTATATGTCCTTGACCGGTTCTTCAAACTAAAAGGCGAGCGCCTCAAGAGCATGGGGCTGAACGATGTGTTCGCTGACCCGAACGTTCAGTCCTTCTTCAAATCGCTCTACATCGGCGCTCTGCACACCCCCTCGCCACGCTACGAACTGCATGCGCTGGAAGTCGGCGGCGAGATCGCCGCTGTTGGCGGCTGCACCATCAACGGCAGACATTTCACCGTCGAGTTCGGCGGCATTTGCAGCACCGACCGGCAACTGTCGCCCGGTGACATTCTCTACCATCTTCTGGTCGAAGACTGCTGCAAGCGTGGCTTCGAGATTTACGATTTCGGCGTCGGCGACGAATTCTACAAACGCCGTTGGTGCGATGTTGAAACCTGGCACCGCGACACGTTCATTCCGCTCACAGCCAAAGGCTGGATTGCCGTCAGCGCGCTCAAACAGATTGCAGCGCTCAAGAAGTCGGTAAAGAATAATCCCAAGCTTTTTGCCGTCATCAAGAAGTTGCGCGGAAGAGCTAAGGTGGCTGAGCCGGACTAGGTCAGCGCCGCGACTTGGCGCGCCAACCCCTTGACGCACGCGGAACCCTGAACCGGAGCGGATGCAGATTGCGGCCCAGACCACACCGGAACTGCGTCCTCACCCCTTGCCTTCCCCCGCTCCTTCCTTCAAAAGCCCGCCATGTTGCAAATTACTGATCTCTCCCTTCGCATTGCGGGCCGGCTGTTGCTCGATCACGCCAACCTGACGCTGCCTGAGGGCACGCATGCGGGGCTTGTGGGTCGCAACGGTACCGGCAAAACCACGCTGTTCAAAGCCATTACCGGCGATTTGTCGTCAGAGACCGGCTCGGTGTTTTTGCCCAAGGGGCTGAAAATTGGACAAGTGGCGCAAGAAGCTCCGGCGACAGAACAATCGCTTTTGGAAATCGTACTTGAAGCCGACGTCGAGCGCAGGGCGCTGATGGCCGAGTCCGAGACGGCGAGTGATCCGCACCGGATTTCGGAAATCCACATCCGGCTTGCCGACATTGAGGCCCATTCCGCCGAAGCGCGGGCCGCGTCCATTCTATCCGGTCTTGGCTTTGATGCGGCAGCGCAGGCGCGCCCGGCGTCCAGTTTTTCCGGTGGCTGGCGCATGCGCGTGGCACTTGCCGCCGTTTTGTTTGCGCAGCCAGATCTGCTCCTCCTCGACGAGCCAACCAACTATCTCGACCTGGAAGGCACACTGTGGCTGGAAACCTATGTAGCCAAATATCCGCACACGGTTTTGATGATCTCCCATGACCGCGACCTGTTGAACAAGGCGGTCAATTCGATTGTGCATCTCGAAAATCAGAAGCTGACCTTTTATAAGGGCGGCTACGACCAGTTCGAGCGCCAGCGCGCAGAAAATCTCGAGCTGCAAGGCAAGGCGCAAGTAAAACAAGCGGCCAAGCGCGCCCACATGGAAGCCTTCGTC
>JANMQE010000446.1:0-4051 GCA_031370195.1 Phyllobacteriaceae bacterium | reverse complement strand
GCGGGTAGTTGGCGGGGCTTATCTGTTCGGCGCGGTGACCATCGGGCAATTGCATGCGCAGGCGCTGGGGCTTGGCATCCCCTCGCAGCTTTTATCTTCTCTTCCCTATCTGGCAACAATCATCGTTTTGGTTCTAATATCGGGCAATCGCCGTCTGACGATGATGAACACACCGGCCTCTTTGGGGCGGCCGTTTGTGGCAGACCGGTAGGACACTCAGGACGGCAATGCCCCTCAAGTTCGTGAAACGGAAAGGTTCGAAACAATGAAGAAAATTCTCACCGGGCTGGCTGCAGCCACATTCCTCGCCTCGATGGCAGCGCCGGCGCTTGCCGCCGACAAAATCAAGGCTTGTTTCCTCTATGTCGGCTCCAAGTCTGACGGCGGCTGGACGCAGGCGCATGATGTCGGCCGCCAGATGGTGGACAAGGAACTCGGCGACAAGGTCGAAACCGTGTTTGCCGAAAACGTGCCGGAAGGTCCGGACGCCGAACGCGCGATCGAGCGTTTTGCCCGTTCAGGCTGCGCGATTGTGTTCACCACTTCGTTCGGATTTATGGACCAGACGCTCGCAGTCGCCGCCAAGTTCCCGGACGTGAAGTTTGAGCACGCGACCGGCTACAAGACGGCGCCGAATCTGACGACCTACAACTCGCGCTTCTACGAAGGCCGCTACATCATCGGCCAGATCGCTGGCAAGATGTCGAAGACGGGCACCGCTGGCTACATTGCCTCATTCCCGATCCCGGAAGTCGTCCAAGGCATCAATGCGTTCCTGCTTGGCGCGCAGTCTGTGAACCCTGACTTCAAGATGAAGGTGATCTGGGTCAACTCGTGGTTTGATGCGGGCAAGGAAGCAGACGCTGCCAAGGCGCTGATCGATCAGGGCGTTGACATCATCACCCAGCATACAGACTCCACCGGCCCGATGCAGGTTGCCGAAGAGCGCAAGATCAAGGCATTCGGCCAGGCTTTCGACCAGATCGCTGCGGGTCCGACGTCGCAACTGACCGCGATAACCGACACCTGGGGCCCGTATTATGTCAAGCGCATCAAGATGGTGCTTGATGGTTCCTGGAAGGGAGGCGAGTCGTCTTGGGATGGCCTCAAGGACGGCATCCTGACGATGGCTCCCTACACAAATATGCCGGACGACGTGAAGGCGATGGCGATGGATACTGAAGCCAAGATCAAGTCTGGCGAACTCAAGCCGTTCACTGGCCCGGTCATGAAGCAGGACGGAACGGAATGGCTGAAGGCGGCCGAGTCTGCTGATGACGGCACGCTGCTTGGGCTGAAAATGTACGTCAAAGGCGTCGATGACAAGCTGCCGGAATAGAAGACATTCCTTATGTAATGAGAGAGGGTGGCCCGTGTGGCCGCCCTTTGCCACATTGCGTCATTTGGCGTCTGAATGAAATTTCTGCTGGCCGGTCATTTGATCTGGTTTTCTGAACTTGTGTTTCTCAGTATCCGAAGTAAGTTGCGCTCCGGTTTGCGAAGGCACATCATGAGCTTAACTGCATCGATTTATGATTTAGTCGCCGGGTCAGATTTGTGACGCTCGGTGCATCCAATCGTACTCAGCAGTAGACGTGCTCTGAACCAGTTTTATATATGGCGTAGCAATGAATGTACTAATCTATTTAAGCAAAGATATTTTTAAGCTGTGTAGCTTTTTTGTAATTCTTGCTTTTGGGTATTTTAACTGGCTTTCTGATTTTCTTGATATTGCCGCAAGGTGGTATTCAATGGGAAATTATTTTTCTTTTTTTTCATATATTTTTCTTAGTTTAATTTCAATACTGAGTCTAATTGTTGTCCCATTCATTGGCAACAGGACTGTAAAGATATTTTTTATTCTGGTTTTTATGATATCTATCATGATAGAGTCATTGTCATTTATGATATATGATGATAATATTTCGGTATTGATATTTTCGGATTTGCTACAAAATATTGATGAGGCGGAGTTTGGTTTTAAGACACATTTTAATGCAATTATTTTTACTGTAGTTGTTTGGCTCGTTGTTTTCGCGCCGCTTTTTACGAGTTCTCAGCTGGTCATTCGTCCGTATTGGGTGATTGTGCCCGTCTTTGGGTTAATTGGCTCGTATTTTTACACTGAAAAAAACGCGAACGTTCTGGAGTTTTTACCGGCTAACACATCGATTATTTCAAGGCTGATCGTTGCCATTAACATTGTGACGCCGGATATCGGCCGCACGCGAACCAACATTGACCCGACGTTCAGAGCTACCTTGGCAGGATACAAGAACATCGTTCTTATCGTCGACGAGAGCGTGCGATCAGACTACTTGCAGGTGAATGGTTTCGACAGCGACAACACGCCATTCCTTTCCAGCCGAGCTGATCTGATAAACTTCGGCATGGCAGTTTCGTATGCAAATTGTTCTGCGCACACACGTGCTGCAATTCGCTCAATGGCCAAGGAATATGACTTTCCTGATCCGAACTATCGTGTCCTCACACAGCCAACATTCTGGCAATATGCAAAGCTGGCAGGCTACAAGACAATCTATGTTGACGGTTGGCTGCAAATTCGGCCACGGCACAGCTTTCTGACGCTCAATGAATTGTCGTATGTCGACAAGCGGACTTCAGTGTCGCTCACTCCCTTCGAGAGGGCGGACCACCGGATTGCGGAACTGCTGAGGGGCATGCTCGCAGAGGACGGCAAGAAGTTCATCTTCGTCGAGAAGATTGGTATCCATGCGCCTTATGCGATGAATTTGCCCGATCCAACGAATCTGAGCCGAAAATATGTCGAGCGTCCGCTGCTTAGCGCCCGCCAAAATCTCACTCTCCACGAGTATGTGGAAGGAATATACTTGAAGGTTGACCAGTTTTTTCAGACGCTGCTGAAAGACAGGGAGCTAAGCGACACGATTGTTCTGTACACTTCAGACCATGGCCAGGCCGCATTTGATGGAAACTATGATGCCACGCACTGCACCCGCAAGGATACAGTAAAAGGCGAGGGCATGGTCCCGATGTTCGCCTTCGCATCAGAAAACCTGCTGCGCACTGATCTGGCTCGCTCTGCGGTGTTACACAAGGACAAGGCGGCACAGTCTGATTTGCCGGCGACACTGCTTCGCCTTATGGGCTTCCCTGCCTCGAAGGTTGAACCTGATTTTGGCAAGGGACTCTTTGAGATTGAACAAGGTCGCAAGCGCAGGTTTTTCTCCGGCAACCCGTTCGTGAAGACCCCGGTGTGGACTTATGTTGACGAATAACGTTTGCTGCCGCGTGCCGTTTGCTGGATTGAAGTCAGTGTTTGCGCGCGCCTTGAGATGACACTCTGCGGTGTTTTGAAAGCCACTCGAAAAGCGCTTGTAATCCGAGCGAAATGATCGGCCGCAACGGCTTTTCGATCAGTATTGCGGTTGATAGCGCGACCGTGAACACTGCCGTCAGGGTGACCGCAAAGGCGCCGCCATTGCCGAGAACCGGGCTGAACCGGTCAATTAGCATGTATCCGGCGTGCTGGTGGAAAAGGTACAGCGGGTAACTGACAGCACCGGCGAGCGCGCACCCGCTTGCCAGTTTCAGGTTCACTTTCTCGACACTGATCGCCTCGGCGACAAGCAAGATACCGAGCAGGTTCAGGCTGAAGAGCAATGCGATATCGGGGGCAACGCCATAGTCGTTGGCGAAGCCGGGCACTTGTATCGCGAGTGACAGGCATGACGCGAGGAATGCGGTGACGAGGATGACCGACACTTCGAGCCGGGGTCCGCGTTTCCACGTGTCCTGCATCATCATGCCGATGATGAACCATGGCGCAAAATCTGTGATGAAGAGAAAGCGCAGCGCCTCGGATTTGATCCAGACCATGTTGGCGACTGATACTGCCAGCCAGACAAATGCGATGGGTATCCGCCGCGCCCAGAGGCCGGTGGCGAGAGCGAGAAACACCCAGCCGTAAAAGACAATCTCGACGACGATTGACCAATAGGCCCCGTCCATGAATTCCCGTCCGAAGGCGGGCGCGAACATGGTGGCGTTGGCCAGCCAATCCGCCCAT
>JANMQE010000445.1:0-3423 GCA_031370195.1 Phyllobacteriaceae bacterium | reverse complement strand
ACTGCCGACAATTTGCATCAGGCCGGGAACGCCCAACAAGGCTGCATCCGGCTTCTTCTCAAACATACTGCGCGAACCGCTGGCCGGCAAAGAAGCTGTATTGCCGGTGGATGAGAGTGTCCGGCATTGGTTCGCCAGCCCTCAGACGGCAGTCAGCTTTTTGCTGCACGCAGCAGGTCTGGATACTGAAAAGCTCGGTCCAAGGCGAAACCTGAACATGCCGGGGTTGTCCGCCACCGTCAGCGAACAGATTGAAGCGCTGCGCCGAGTGGCTGGGGACAAGGCGGTTCAACTCATTCGCCACGAGCCCGATGAAGCTATTCGCAGGATTGTCGCTGGCTGGCCTTCAAACTTCAACGCGGCCCGGGCAATCAGTCTGGGCTTTCGGGCGGACTCCGGATTCGACGAGATCATCAAACATCACATCGACAACGAGGCTTGAGGGAAGCCCGGTTTGCAGGCACGACGCGCAAGAGAACGGCCGTCTCCACCCACGTACTTAAATCGCATAAGATTGATTATGGAACAACCAGCATGATCGACGGCGTCACATCCGGCTGCTTTCACTCAATTGGCGCAGCGACATCATCGTAACTCAGTTCCACCCGCATTGCCCCGACCGTCATCAGATACGGCATGCCATCGTCGCTGCCGATGTGGATGAGCTGCGTTGTCGGCTCCGTAGACATGCCGGCCATCGGCGGCACGATGTAGCTGAAAACCTTCACGGCCTTTCCCTCAAGATCACCGTCAGGCTCTTTCGAGCATTTCTTGATGCTGAGTTTGTCGAACAGCTGGCTCATGTTCGCCCGCCGCGCTTCCAATGCGTAAGGCATGCTATCCCAGCTGTCGGTGACTTTTGCATAGAGCATGTTGTTCATCGAAATGAACTCGCCATTCACTTTGCCGTCTGTCTTGATGATTTGTTTGTATGGCACATCGACGAGCTTGGCATAGGATGCGGCAATGAAATCGCAGTCTTCCTGTGCCGCGACCGAGGGTACGGCCAGATACAGTAACACTGCAAACGCAGATGGGGCTGACATTGCGAACGAACGCATTGGATAGTCTCCTGTGCAGGCCCCGCCAAAGAGATAAACTGCCCAAAAACCTCTTGCAAGCAACATCTTGTCTCAAAGCGCCGGCATCTCGACGGTCAGTCCGTCAAAGCCTGGCTCAACGCCAATTGGCACAGATGCGGTCACGGTATCGTAGTCCAGCGGCGTGTGCATGTGCGTCAGGATTGCCCGCTTTGACTTCAACTTTTCAATCCAGGCAAGCGATTCGTCCAGCGAGAGATGGCTTGGATGCGGGCGATATTGTAAAGCATCGATGACCAGCACATCCAAATTTTGAAGCTGGTCGACAGTCTCCGGTGGAAAATTTGAGACATCCGAACAATAGGCAAAATTGCCAATGCGAAAGCCAAGTGACAGAATCGAGCCATGAACCTGCGTAAGCGGTTCAAACTTGATCGTCCCGCCATTGCCTGACAATTCAAAGGCCTCGCCATGTGTGATCTCATGTGCCAGAACGATTGCAGGATACGCACTATCTGCTGGCTTTTCAAAGCAATAGCCGAAACTCTCGCGCAATCGCTGTAACGAATAAGCGTCGGCGTAGACATCTATGCGGCGCTTCTTCTCGAGCCAGAAGCCGCGCAGATCGTCAATGCCGTGAATGTGGTCGGCGTGGGAGTGCGTGTAAACCACGCCGTCCAACTGACGGACGTTTGCGGTAATCATCTGGTCGCGGAAATCCGGTCCGGTGTCGATGACAACAGTCGTTTTGCCGCCATCATCCGCGATGCGCTCGACCAACAACGACGCGCGGCGGCGGCGGTTCTTCGGATTGACCGGATCACATGCACCCCAGTCGCCAGTTATGCGCGGAACGCCCGGTGAAGAGCCGCAGCCGAGGATGGTGAAGCGCATCTGGTCTGGCATCGCTAGGCCGGATACGGGTTGAGGTTTGCCGGAACCTTGGAGAACAGCCGGAAGAAATTGCCAGTCGTCAAACGCGCAACCTCGTCGTTGTCAACGCCAATCGTATCGGCCAGAACCTTTGCAGTTTCAGCCACATACGATGGTTCGTTGCGCTTGCCGCGATGCTTCTGCGGCGCAAGATACGGCGCGTCGGTTTCGACAAGCAGGTGATCATGAGGCACCGTCTTGGCAATTGCCCGGATGTCATCGGATCGTTTGAAGGTCAAGATTCCGGAAAACGAGACATAGCCGCCCAGCTCAACGCCTGCGTCGGCGAGGCGTTGGCCGGAGGAGAAACAATGGAGCACGAAAGGGAAGGCCCCCTTCCCTGTTTCTTCGGTCAGAATCGTCTCCATATCGACGTCAGCGTCACGGGCATGGATGACCAATGGCAAGCCCGTTGCGCGCGCGGCGGCGATGTGGATGCGCAGTCCTTCAGCCTGCGCGTCACGCGGTGCCTTGTCGTAATAATAGTCGAGACCGGCTTCCCCGATGGCAACGCATTTCGGATGCGCTGACAGGCTGATGATGTCTGTCGCCGGGATGCCGCGCTCTTCGCCTGCGCCGTGCGGGTGCGTTCCGACGGAATGAAACACGTTCGGATAGCGCTCGGAAATTGCACGAAGTTCGTGGATCTTGCCTACGCGCGTGCAAATCGAAACCATCAGCCCGATACCAGCCTCGCTTGCCCGTGCGACGATGGAATCGCGCTCGTCTGCAAAGTCGGGGAAGTCGAGATGGCAATGGCTATCGACCAGCATCACGCGCCGCCTTCCGCCTCGACATAGCGCGGGAAGACACCTGTTGGTACCGGAAGCGGCGTGCTGGCAACAAGCGCGCCTGAAGCACCCGCATGCGCGAAAGTGCGCTGGTCTTCGGGTACCGCAACCAGATCAAGCAGCTTGGCCGCAGAGTGCGGGATCACGGCCTGACACTGAATCGCAATGCGACGGATGACTTCGGCCGTGGTGTAAAGGACGGCCGCCATGCGGGCCGGATCGGTCTTCTTCAGCGCCCAAGGCTCTTGCCCCGCAAAATAGCGGTTGGCCTCGGCAACCACAGCGAAGGTTGCGGCGACGGCGGTGTGGATCAACTGTTCGGCCATTGCTGCTCGGGCCGCGATCAGCGCGGCATTGGCCATGTCGAGGATAGCCTGATCTTCAGCGTTCAATGCGCCGGGCTCCGGCACTTTGCCGTCGCAGTTCTTGTTGATCATCGACAGCGAACGCTGGGCAAGATTGCCGAGGTCGTTGGCAAGGTCCGCATTGGTGCGGTTGACGATGGCGTCGTGGTTGTATGAGCCGTCCTGCCCGAACGGCACTTCACGCATGAAGAAATAGCGAACCTGATCGAGGCCGTAATGCTCGACCATTGCGAACGGATCAATCACATTGCCGACCGACTTCGACATTTTCTCGCCGCGGTTATAAAGGAAGCC
>JANMQE010000441.1:0-3035 GCA_031370195.1 Phyllobacteriaceae bacterium | reverse complement strand
GGACTCGATACTGGAGGACCTGACTAAAGCTTTGCAAGATGGCAAACGATTTACCATCGAGCAGTTGTTCGACCGAAGGACTCAAATTGCGGTCAAGGAGCTGCGTGACCATCACGACCCTAAGGTGGATCCGCCGTCTATTTTCCAATCGTATCCATCCCTTTGGCGATTTATTCAGCGCTGGCTAGAGTTCAAAGACCGTTAACCAATCGTCTGGTTGTCGAGTATTTGTTGTACGGTCAAATCGTGCCGCCATTTGAGCATCCAACTCTTAATGGTCGCGGCTGGTACGCGATGTGTGTCTTTTGTGTTCGACGCAAGACGTTCTGACCAATTGTCAAACAAAGTGTCCGATACAAACTCCTTGTACTTGAGTAAAACCCTTAGTTCCAACCACCAGCTCGAATCGGGCTCGGCCAATTGAACTTCGTACCCGTGTTCCGTCGCGTAGAGTGCAAACTCACGCGTCTCGGCATTTAACCCGTTTCCGCGATCGATAACGATGGGCGAGATTTCACGCGAGATCGCATCACGCATCCTCGCAAAGTTCCACTTTCGTGCAACTGGAAGCAAGTCTTTGTCATAGTCGTAACTAGTCTTATCGCTGCCAACTTGAGTGTAGAAGTACTCGTCAGTCTCCAGTACGATTCCAGAATCCCCAGCCAAGCGTCTCGCACGGTGGCTTTTGCCGCATGCAGGTAGTCCCCGCATCAGATAAACAATTCCCTTCGCACTAATGCTCATTCTGTCTTCCATTCTCTTTTGCGTGGGAATGCGGTTCGATGATCAACTCAGCCAAAATTATAAACACTCCGGACCAGTGAACCAGTCCGGAGTGTTTTGCTTTGTTGCGGATCAACCCTTCCTACTGAATGCTACAGGATCAAAAGTCGGTATCGTTCCAAAACTCACTACCGGCTAAGTCCGTAACAATATCCAAGACACCTCCGTTGTCGGCTACTCGATTGGCAAAGAACCAGTCGGTTCCCTGGCCTCCGGTCAACGTATCGACATCGTTGTCATTGAAGACAGTCTGGTTCACGCCGTCGTTACCATCCAGACGATAACCAGCAGTGAGTCCTGTTCCGTTGGTGATGTTTGCTTGTCGCATGGCCATGCTATTGCTGCTGGTCCATTCCATCATCAGCGCCGCGATCGCCAAATTGTTGTTGTCCCAGAGCGTGTATCCAGCAATCAAAATGTCTTCATCTTTGTCGCCAATAATCCGGTCGGCGCCGAGTCCTCCGATCAGCAAGTCACGTCCATCACCACCTTCGATCAAGTCGTTGTCCGCGCCGCCTAGCAAGGCATCATTGCCTTTACCACCTTTAACGGTATCGTTTCCGGCACCGGCTTGGACCGTGTCGTCGCCATCACCAGCATCGATTCGATCGCGACCACTGCCTGTGATGATACTATCATTGCCTTTTCCAGAATCGACGTCGTTATCTCCGTTCCCCGCATTGATCGTATCATTTCCATCGTCGCCGCGAATCTTGTCATTACCACTGCCAGTGCTGATCGAATCATCACCAGCGCCGGCCTTGATGTCATTGTTGCCGTTGCCAGCAGTAATCGTGTCATTGCCCTTGCCTGTGTCGATAGCGTTGTTGCCGTTGCCAACAAGAATCACGTTATTGCCATCCGCGCCGCCGTCAGAACCGCCATTGGCTGTGATGCTGTTATTTCCATTACCAGCAGTAACGGTGTTGTTCCCACTGCCAGCATCAATCTTGTTGTTGCCGTCACCGACAGTGATAATATCGTTTCCTCCCTCGGACTTGATCTGGTTGTTGCCGATCAAATCGGTGATGTTGTCATTGCCACCGCCACCCCAGATTTGATCGTCTCCGGCACCGCCGTCTATGGTCGCAGGGATCATGACTTTCTTGTTGACGTGCAGATGATCATTACCGCCACATCCGATGATCAGAATACTGGTCACGTCGCTCAAGTTGTACGTGAATTGATCGTCTCCACCATCTGAGCCACCATCCGAGCCACCATCTGAACCGCCGTTGGGCGAGTTGAATTTGGCTTCAACTTTCAATGTGCTATCGGCCCCACCATCCGAGCCTCCATCAGATCCACCATCGCTGCCGCCGTCAGAACCGCCAAGACCAACATGGACCACATCACGGCCACCAGTTCCGATGATTTGTAACTGTCCATTGTGCAGACCGACACCACCGATGGTGGTCGTTGAAGTCCGTTGCGAAGTGCCGCCGTCATCATCGGTGAGTGTCACCGTAATCGTGAAAATACCGCCGGTCGCGTAAATATGACTGCCGCTCACTGAACCGCTACCACTCCCCTGAACGACTGAGCCGACAGTGGTAATCCCATCGCCCCAGTTGATGGACACATTATGTGTGTCGAGCAAGCCGACATCAGTAAACGCGGCTGCAATCGTGACTGCGTTCACACCCATAAACGCATTACAGGCATCCGGCGAACTGTTCGTTAAGCCAGCGAGGACAGGATTAACATTGTTGATCGTCACCGAAGTGCTGGCGATGCCGGTTCCATTGTCATCGTCTCTTACACCCACACCAATCGTGTAACTGTTGGAAGCGTCGCCGCTGCCGTTGTCATCCAAATACTTGTGGCTGAGCGAGAACTGGCGAGTGACTGGATTCCAGTTGATACCATTTGCCGCTGCTGTGAGTACGGCGGTTCCTAGACTGAACGACTGAACATCGTTCGGGCTGAGCGAATCTCCCCAGTTCAAGTTGAGCGTAAACGTATCGAGCGAGCCCGTATCGGTGATCGTGCCCGACAGCGTAGTGCTGCCGTTCTCATCGATTGAGACATTCGATAGAGATACGGCCACTGTCGGCCGGAGGTTATTGACGGTCACCGAAGTGCTGGTGCTACCAGTTCCGGTGTCGTCATCTGTTACACCCACACCAATCGTGTAACTATTGGAAGCGTCGCCGCTGCCGTTGTCATCCAGATACTTGTGGCTGAGCGAGAATTGGCGAGTAGTCGGATTCCAGTTGATGCCGTTGGCCGCCGCTGTGAGTACGGCAGTT
>JANMQE010000385.1:0-2461 GCA_031370195.1 Phyllobacteriaceae bacterium | reverse complement strand
GCTTGGGAAAACGAGCTCAACGCAGCCGGGGCGATGCACGAAGTGCTCCCGTTCGACGCGGCAACGGCCCGTTACCAAGCCCAACTCGCAGCTACCCCCATCAACGCCACCCTTCTCTTCAATCGCCTCCGCGCGATGCGCCACGCCCTCAACGATCTCCCCCGCCAAGCCCGCCGCTTGGCAAGATGGCGCGCAAGGCGCGACGAAATCCTTGCATCCAAAGCCCCTTACAAACCAACCCGCATCAGCCCTTTTCGTCCAGGACCACCACCCGGCTATCGGCGCAGGGACATCCACCCCGTCGATTCAATCCTGAAAGACGTCCACTATTTCGCCGTCGAAGCGTTCAGGTGGAAACCCGGGGACAGTGGACTCTGAAAAGGCCCCCGATCTCGGCGCTCGCAAGCGATTGTAATTACAACAAAATTCCAAATTTCGTCATCGTCGGGCTTGTCCCGACGACCCGGACTTGGGCTCGGCACGAATTCCGGCGAAATTCCCCGCAGCCACCGGTTTGAAGCAAGCCGCGACCGCTAAAACTGTCGAAATCACGTTCTATTGCAGCGTGTTGCACTGCACTGTTGCGCCTTGGCGATGGCTTGCAATTCTTCGCAAATGCGGTAGCAATTGATGACATTGATTGAATTGATGCTGCAGTGCGGTATTGGCCGCGTCACGAGAGGACAAGATCATGGGATCCACGACCGCAACGCTGACATTGGGTTCCGAAACGATTGAGCTCCCTGTGCGCAAAGGCACGATCGGTCCCGACGTGATTGACATCGCGCCGCTCTACAAATCCACCGGTGCCTTCACGTTTGATCCGGGTTTTACGTCCACCGCTGCGTGTGAATCGGCAATCACCTTTATCGACGGCGACGAGGGCGTCTTGCTGCATCGCGGCTATCCGATCGAGCAACTCGCCGAGCACGGCGACTTCCTGGAAGTCTGCTACGTATTGCTTTACGGCGAATTGCCGACCAAGGCGCAGAAGGACGATTTTGATTTCCGCATCTCGCGCCACACGATGGTGCATGAGCAGATGCAGTTCCTGTTCCGCGGCTTTCGCCGTGACGCCCACCCGATGGCTGTCATGGTTGGCGTCGTCGGCGCGCTGTCGGCTTTTTATCACGACTCCACCGATATTGCCGATCCCTATCAGCGCATGGTTGCCTCAATGCGGATGATTGCCAAAATCCCGACCATCGCGGCGATGGCCTACAAATATTCCATCGGCCAACCGTTCGTCTATCCGCAGAACAATCTTGATTATGCGTCCAACTTTTTGCGCATGTGCTTTGCCGTGCCGTGCGAGGATTTCAAGGTCAATCCCGTGCTGGCCCGCGCGATGGATCGCATCTTCATTCTGCATGCTGACCATGAGCAGAATGCTTCAACATCAACCGTGCGTCTTGCCGGATCGTCGGGAGCAAACCCGTTCGCCTGCATTGCGGCCGGCATTGCCTGTCTCTGGGGTCCGGCGCATGGCGGGGCCAATGAAGCGGCGCTCAACATGCTTGCCGAGATCGGCACGGTCGATCGCATCCCTGAATATATCGCCAAGGCCAAGGACAAGAATGATCCATTCCGCTTGATGGGCTTTGGTCACCGTGTCTATAAAAACTATGATCCGCGCGCCAAGATCATGCAAAAAACCACGCACGAAGTGCTTGAAGCGGTTGGCAAGCATGATGATCCGCTGTTGCAGGTGGCGCTGGCGCTTGAGAAGATTGCGCTGACTGATCCCTACTTCATCGAGAAGAAGCTTTATCCTAACATCGACTTCTATTCCGGCATCACGCTCAAGGCGCTCGGCTTCCCGACCAACATGTTCACGGTTCTGTTTGCGCTTGCCCGCACTGTCGGCTGGATCGCCCAGTGGACGGAAATGATTGAAGACCCGCACCAGAAAATCGGCCGCCCGCGCCAGCTTTACACCGGCGCTGCCAAACGCGATTATGTGCCTGCCGCCAAACGGTAATCTTCACCCGTATCGAAAGTGAAACGGCCGGAGCGGTGACCGGCAGCTTTCAGGCCCGACGACCCTTCTCTGCGAACCTCAGCACAACAGACGCTGACAACTCGCCGGCAGAAACATCGGTGGCCAAATTGTCCCGGATGCGCTGGAACCCCTCGATCATCGCCTGTCGCGCAGTTGACGGACTTATGAGCCGCTCAATCTGCCGGGCCAGCATCGGTGCCCTGACGTAGCTATTGTATTGTTCGGGAACAACCGGGCTGTCGGCAATCAGGTTCGGCAATGAAGCCGTCCAGCTCGTGACAAAATGCTCCGAGACAAACTTCGCCAAGGGATCAAACTTGTAGCAAGAGACAAGCGGGACGCCGGCAAGCGCCAACTCCAGTGTCACCGTTCCGGATGCCGCAAGCGCCGCATCCGCCCGGCCAAATGCCGCCAGCTTCCCAGAATTCCCGGCGATGATTTCAGGCACAACAGGCCAAT
>JANMQE010000367.1:0-3736 GCA_031370195.1 Phyllobacteriaceae bacterium | reverse complement strand
CAAGGCCTCGGCCTTCGCACCGCCATGCCCGAAGATATCATAGCGGTTCCCCGTGTCCGGCGCGATGAAATAGCTCATGTTTTCAACGACACCGAGCACTGGCACATCCACTTTGCGGAACATGCCGACAGCCTTGCGCGCGTCAATCAGCGCCAGATCCTGCGGCGTCGAGACAATCACCGCGCCAGCCAGCGGCACCTGCTGGGCCATGGTCAACTGCGCGTCGCCCGTGCCGGGCGGCATGTCCACAACCATGATGTCGAGATCGCCCCAGTTCACCTCGCGCAGCATCTGCGTCAACGCCGACATCACCATCGGCCCGCGCCAGATCATTGGCGTTTCCTCGTCCACCAAGAACCCCATCGACATCACCTTGACGCCATAATTCTCCATCGGCTGGATGATCCGCCCGTCCACAGTCTGCGGACGTCCCTTGATCCCCATCAAACGAGGCATTGAAGGACCATAAATATCTGCGTCCAGAATGCCGACTTTCAAGCCAAGTGCCTTCAAACCAAGCGCAAGATTCACCGCCGTCGTTGATTTGCCAACGCCGCCTTTGCCGGAAGCGACCGCGATGATCGCGCCAACACCCGGCACACCCTGACGGGCAGGCGCGCGGCCATGCTGTTGCGCGGGCTTGGCCGCGCCTGCAGCAGCCTTTTTCTCGCCCGTCAGCGCAGCCACAGCGCTGATAACTCCGGGCAGTTGCGCGACAATTTTCTCGGCGGCAACACGCAATGGCTCCAATTCCTGTGCCTTTTCAGCCGGCACAGTGACGGAAAAGAACACTTTGCCGTTGGCAATGAAAATACCGGAAACCAGCCCGCCCGAGACGATATCGCCATTGCCAACCGGATTCTTGAGTGACGAAAGCGCGTCCAGCACCTGTTGTTGCGTGATCTCTGCCATAAAGCTTGCCCGACTCTCCGGATTGGCGGCGAATTGCCGCTTTGCTGTGATGATCTGTCCCGTTAGCATGGCAGCTTCAACAACAGCAATTGAAAGACAAACACCGATGGGCGCTGCGGCCAAATGACCGGAGAAACGGCCAACAAAATCAATCCAATACGGGCCGTGACACCGGAAGCGATCAAACTCGCCAAAACGCTGATCCGGCTGGCAAGATTCGGCGCACTGGCGTTCACCAACCCCTCGACCGGCAAGGCAGACATCAGCCGGGTAGCCACGGCCCCGGATATGACGGGCGCGCCGGTCATCCTTATTTCCAGCCTGTCGGCGCATACTGGGGCGCTGAGGCACAATCCAAACTGTGCAATTCTGCTGGGCGAACCGGCCAAAGGCGATCCGCTGGCGCATCCGCGAATTTCTGTTCAATGCGTCGCGGAATTCATGGATCGCAACGCACCTGTAACCGAGGCTCTTGCCAGCCGTTATCTGCGGCGCAATCCGAAATCGAAGCTGTACGCATCTTTCTCTGACTTCGGCTACGTACGGCTCGCACCGGTATCCGCAAATTTGAACGGCGGCTTCGGCCAAGCATATCATATGGAACGCACTGACATCCTGTCAGCACAGTTCGAACACGACGAACACCACAACGAAAAAGACGTGCTAAAGCGTCTCAATGGTCCCGACAACGCGGCCGTTGCGGCATTTGCCGCCGCTCAAACCGGCATATCGATGTCAAAATGCACAGTCATAAATTTTGATTCGGAAGGTCTTGATGTTTTTGCCGGCGGCCTGCTACGGCGAATTTGGCTCCCTATTCCTGCTACAACCCAAGATAATCTCTTCGCGTTATTGTTGAAATAGCGGAAAACACCACAAAAACATCCTGATAGCTGTATACCTGACGCTGTGTTCGAGATTTTTTTTCGCATTCTTTCACTTTTCGCTTTGTTTTTTTGATTCCCGAATTATTGTCCGTCCCATAATGGCACGGCAAAAAGAATTGAATAATACCGGCCGTCTGAAGGGTAAATAATGTCGCCGGAAGAGATGATACCGGTCTCGCAACTTGCGGTTAGCCTCTTGGGCGCGCTGGCGAACCAAAAACGATTGATAATAATGAGCCATCTGTTTCAAGGTGAGCTTTCTGTAAACACACTCGCACAGAAAGTTCAATTGAGTCAGTCAGCGTTGTCGCAGCATCTTGCAAAACTTCGGGCAGTTGGCATTGTTTCGACCCGCAGAGAGGGACAGACGATTTTCTACAGATCAGTTTCAGAAGACGCCAAGACGGTCGTAGAAGCGCTTTGCAAGGTCTATTCCCCAAAGTAATGGTTTGACCAACCGGTTTCTGGCACGGGGTTTCATTTGATTATCCATATTGATGACCTGGGCGACGACCGGCTGGAAGCATTTATTGATATCCGCGAACGCGACCTTGTCGGGCGCGCAGCCAAGTTTGTTGCTGAAGGCAAGATCGTCTTGTCAATTTTGCTCGACACGCCGGATTACGAGGTCGAGGCGGTCTTGCTGCTCAATCTTCGAATTTCCGCGAATGCAGCTCTGTTGTCGAAAATTCCCGAACACGTGCCGGTCTTTGTCGCGCGGCAAGAGGTAATGGACCGGATCGCCGGATACAGTGTCCACCGCGGCATACTCGCCATCGGCAAACGCAGGTCCGCGCCAACGATGGCAGAACTTGTCGCAAATTTCCCCGAAGATTGTCTCATCGTGGTCCTGTCCGCGATTTCCAATCACGACAATGTTGGATCAATTTTCCGCAACGCGGCAGCCTTTTCAGCGCATGCCGTCTTGTTGGACGGCCTGTGTTGTGACCCGCTTTATCGTAAGGCGCTTCGCGTGTCCGTCGGCGGTGTGCTCACCGTCCCTTGGGTGAAGGGCGGTTCAGTGGACGACATCCTGGAGGCCCTGATAGGCCAAGGGTTCAAGGTTGCAGCCCTTTCTCCATCCGGAAAATTGTCAATCGGCGTGCTGCCTGCAACGGGCCGACGCGCATTGCTTCTGGGCAGCGAAGGCCAGGGACTTCCGGCATCCCTGCTCAACAGATTGCAAACCTATAAGATTCCAATGTCGGAACAATTTGACAGCCTCAATGTGGCGACGGCGTCTGGCATCGCCCTGTTCGCCAGCAGCCACTACTCGCAATAAGGTTTGGATCAGTTCCGCCGCGCGGAATGTTCGAGCGCGCGAATGCGATCAGCCAAACTGACGGGCAACTCTTGCGCACGACCGCTCGTGGCGGCTGAGCGCGCGACGGCTTTGCCCAAAATAGCCGGTATCGGCGAGGCAGACCCTTCCGCGTCAGCAGTCTGTTTGACCACCCTTGCCGCGAGCTCGTGTATTTTCTCACGTAAAACATCATTGCCGGAGGCTTGGGATGATACAAGTGCGACTGGCTTGCTTGCAGCCATCTCCAATGATGTTTTCTCGCGGGTCAGCCTGTCAACAGTCTCCAGCAATTGGTTGCGCTCAAACTCAAATTCCTTGACGGTTTTTGCCGTGGCACCGTCCGTCGATGTGGATATCATCTTCGTCACCTGTTGTGAGAGGCCAGCCTTCTGGGCTTCCAGATGCGCCCGTTGTCGCTCGGAAGCAGCATATTTGCGCGCCACATCATTACGCTCCGCTTCGCTGCTCTTTACCTGGTCTTTGAGCACGGAAAGCTCATTTTCACGCTTGGAAAGCCTTTCCTCGCGGTCCGAAAGCGTTACGGCAAGGCGATCCGACTTCTTTTCAAGTTCAGCTATGCGACGCTTGTCCGCACGTTGCGCTTCAAATGCCGCCCGCAACTGGTTGGCAGTTG
>JANMQE010000352.1:0-25732 GCA_031370195.1 Phyllobacteriaceae bacterium | reverse complement strand
GCGCGGCAGGCTTCGCCGATGCCTTTGATCGCGCCGACCAACTGACCCATGATTTCCGGGCGTTCGGGATTGCCAAAATTGAGATTGTCGGTCGCGGCGAGTGGCAGCGCGCCCGTGGCTGTCAGGTTGCGCCAGCATTCGGCGACAGCCTGTTTGCCGCCCTCAAACGGATCAGCTTGGCAATAACGCGGCGTCACGTCTGATGAGAAAGCGAGCGCCTTGGTGGCGTGACCTTCAACGCGGACCACACCGGCGTCGCCGCCGGGCAATTGCAGCGAGTTGCCCTGGATCAGTGTATCATATTGTTCCCAAACCCAGCGGCGCGAGGCTTGATTTGGTGAGCCAACCAGCTTGAGCAACGCATCTGCGACGTCCGCCTGCGGAATGTCGTTAGCGGCCAGCGGCGCGGGCTTTTTCGACTCCACCCACGGCCGGTCATATTCCGGCGCTTCGTCGCCGAGTTCCTTGATCGGCAGGTTGGCGACTTCCTCGCCCTGATGGAGGACGCGGAAGCGCAGATCGTTTGTTGTGTGGCCGACGATGGCGAAGTCGAGGCCCCATTTGCGAAAGATTGCTTCGGCGGCCTGTTCCAGCTCCGGCTTCAGCACCATGAGCATGCGCTCCTGGCTTTCCGAGAGCATCATCTCGTAGGCGCTCATCGAGGTCTCGCGCACCGGAACCTTGTCTAGGTCGAGCTCAATGCCAAGGTCGCCCTTGGCACCCATTTCGACGGCGGAGCAGGTCAGGCCCGCCGCGCCCATGTCTTGAATGGCGATGACTGCGCCGGAGGCCATCAGTTCGAGGCAGGCTTCGAGGAGGAATTATTCAGTGAAGGGATCTCCAACTTGGACGGTTGGGCGTTTTTCCTCAATCGAGTCGTCGAATTCCGCCGATGCCATCGTCGCGCCGCCGACGCCGTCGCGGCCGGTTTTTGCGCCGAGGTAAACGACCGGCAGGCCGACACCTTTGGCGAGGGAGAGGAAGATGCCATCGGTCTTGGCAAGGCCAGCCGCAAATGCATTGACGAGGCAATTGCCATTGTAGCTGGCGTCAAACTCCACTTCGCCGCCGACAACCGGCACGCCAAATGCATTGCCATAGCCGCCGACGCCAGCGACCACGCCATTAACGAGATGCTTGGTCTTAGGGTGGCCGGGCTCGCCAAAGCGCAGCGCGTTCATCGCCGCAATCGGCCGCGCGCCCATGGTGAACACATCGCGCAAAATGCCGCCGACGCCCGTTGCCGCGCCTTGATAGGGCTCGATGTAGGACGGATGGTTGTGGCTCTCCATCTTGAACACCACGCAATCGCCATCGCCGATATCAACAACGCCAGCGTTTTCGCCCGGACCTAGGATCACCCGCGGTCCGGTGGTCGGCAGCGTCTTCAGCCATTTCTTGGAGGATTTGTACGAGCAGTGCTCGTTCCACATCGCCGAGAAAATGCCGAGTTCGGTGTAGGTAGGCTCGCGGCCGATCAGGGCGAGAATGCGCTGGTATTCGTCCGGTTTGAGGCCGTGCGCGGTGATGAGTTCTGGGGTGATGGGATGCGTGTTGCGGATGGTCATGGGGCTACCGGAAGGAACGGGCTTTGACGAAGCGGTCAAAGCCGATTGCAATGGAGGAGAACAGGAAAAACAACAATGCCACTGCGGCTGCATTTGTCAGGGTTTTGGTCCACCCAAGCACACCGGCGTCGATGAACGGGTAGGGGTAAAGTCCCGTCACACTGCCGCGCGCCAAGGCGTAGACGAGGTAAAGAACCGGGAAGACCAGCATCATTGCCGCGTCGTTCCATTTCAGCGAGCCATCACGGCCTGCAAGTGTCCACCAGAGTATGTAGATCAAGGGCGCGGCGTAGTGCAAAAGCACATTGCACAGCCAGAACAGGCCTTCGGGAGCCCAGAGCCTGGCCAGAACCGTCGCATAAATCAGGCCGACTATGGCGATGCACACAGCAATCGTGCCGCGCGCCAGCGGTGCTGCGAAGGGCGCAACGTGGCCCGGCGACAGCGTTGCGGCATAAACGAGGACCGCGCCGATGTTGGTCAGGATTGTGAAGAACGAGAAGTAGAAGATCACCGCTTCGACGGGTCCAAAACCGGCAGCCATGCGCGCGGGCACAGTGACCGCAAGCTGCAAGGTCAGCGCGACAACGCCGACCACAAATCCGGCTATCGGAAGCAGCTTCACCACCACAGTTTACGCCGAGCAGCTTGTGCCGCCATTCGCCCATCGCGCCACATCGGCGTTGATGCGCGGGGCGAGCGGCGACTGGGCCAAGGGTCCAAAGGTGCTGACCGAGCGGCCGTTGGAGGCGATCACCAGTTTGGGCAGTGCTTGCGGTTTGCCCTTGGGGATCACCAGAATGCGCGGGGTGCCGGTGGTGTCGAGTTCGGGGATCAGGCCGTAAGCCTTGAACGCCTTGTCAGTCATCCAGCAATCATGAGCCTGCGTGTTGACCTTTTGCAGCGTTGCCACGGCAACGGCCTGCGAGGACGGTTTGACCAGTGTCACCTTGGGCTTTGGCGTGCATCCGGCGAGGAGCGCTGCGCACAGTGCGGCTGCCATCAGTTGGTTCATGCCGCAAGTCCCAGCGCTGATGCAAACAGACCTCGTCCATCGGTGCCGCCGTGCGCGGCTTCGATCAGGTTTTCCGGGTGCGGCATCAGGCCGAGCACGTTGCCGCGTTCGTTGATGATACCGGCGATGTCGTTCATAGAGCCGTTCGGGTTGGTGCCATCGGCATAGTGGAACACCACTTGCCCGTTGCCTTCGATCTTTGCCAAAGTCTGCGCATCGGTGAAATAATTGCCGTCATGATGCGCGACCGGGCAGCGGATGATCTGGCCGGGATGGTAGGCCTTGGTAAAGGCCGTGTTGGCATTGGCGACAGACAGCTTGATCTCACGGCACACAAATTTCAGCGATGTGTTGCGCATCAGCGCGCCCGGCAGCATGCCAGCCTCAAGCAATATCTGGAAGCCGTTGCAAACGCCGATGACCATCACGCCTCTGTCGGCCTGTTCCTTGACCGCCCGCATGACAGGCGAGCGCGCCGCAATCGCGCCGCAGCGTAAATAATCGCCATAGGAAAAGCCGCCGGGAATGACGATGACGTCAACATCGGGAACGCTCGTATCCGTCTGCCAGACTGTGACCGGTGGTTTGCCACCGATCTTGGTCAAAGCCGCAATCATGTCGCGGTCGCGGTTGAGGCCGGGGAGGAGGACGACTGCGGATTTCATCGGCGGGATTCCTGAACTTGTCTATCGTTTGCTCGCGCTCAAATTATTCAATTAAGCTCTACCGCGAAATCCTCAACCACCATATTCGCCAGCAACTTTTCGCACATGGCTTTCAAATCCGCCGCCGCGCGCCTCTTGTCATCATGCGCCAGCACAACGTCAAATACCTTGCCCTGCCGCACGGAACCGACGCCATCAAAACCCAACGATCCCAGTGCGCCTTCGATGGCTTTGCCTTGCGGGTCGAGGACGCCGTTTTTGAGGGTTACGGTGACGCGGGCTTTGATCATGGCGGGGTTCCGAATGTTTCTTTTCCCGCCGCTCATGCAATGGCGCGGGGCCGCAAACTTTGGTGGTTCTTGTCTTCTCCCCATTTCTTCAATGGGGAGAAGGTGGCGCGAAGCGACGGATGAGGGGAAATAATCAGCAGACGTTGCAGTTGGTCCACCCCTCATCTGCCTGTCGGCATCTTCTCCCCACGGAAGACGCGGGGAGAAGACGGCTAATTTTCACTTCACCAGTGTCGGCCCGGCGGGGCGCGGGGCCTCGTTTTCGTTGAGGATGCCGAGGCGGCGGGCGACTTCCTGATAGGCTTCGACAAGGCCGCCCATTTCGCGACGGAAACGGTCCTTGTCGAGCTTTTCATTGGTTGTCGCGTCCCACAAACGGCACGAGTCCGGCGAGATTTCGTCGGCGACGACGATGCGCATCATGTCGCCTTCAAACAGGCGTCCGCATTCCATCTTGAAATCGACCAGCTGGATGCCGATGCCGGCAAACAGGCCGGACAGGAAGTCGTTGACGCGGATGGCGAGCGCCATCAGATCGTCGATCTCCTGCGGGGCGGCCCAGCCGAACGCGGTGATGTGCTCTTCGGAAACCATCGGGTCTTCGAGCGCATCGGACTTGTAGTAGAATTCGATGATCGAGCGCGGAAGAACCGTGCCTTCATCGATGCCGAGGCGCTTGGACAGCGATCCGGCGGCAATATTGCGCACGACGATCTCGAGAGGGATGATCTCGACTTCCTTGATCAGCTGCTCACGCATGTTGAGACGGCGGATGAAATGGGTCGGGATGCCTATCTTGTTCAGATGGGTGAAGATATGCTCGGAAATCCGGTTGTTGATGACGCCCTTGCCATCGATAACTTCATGCTTTTTCTTGTTGAAGGCGGTGGCGTCATCCTTGAAAAACTGGATCAGTGTGCCCGGCTCGGGGCCTTCGTAAAGAATCTTGGCCTTGCCTTCGTAGATGCGGCGGCGACGGTTCATCGGGTGTCCTGACTTTATGGCCTGAGGTGGCCACACTTTCAACAAAGCAAGCGCGGCACCATCCGGTCCTAGACCAAACCGGCTGAGTCCTCAATTGCCAACGGGTGTTGCGCGCGCCTTTTGCACGGCACAAACACGCATGCAAGCAAATTGAGGCGCGGATTAGACGTTTTTGCCTCTTTTGCTTTGACTTGGCCTCGCCTAAATGATGTTGCAGCAATCGCTGCAACCCGCCGGAGATCAACATGGCCGACATGAACGAACGCAAAGATGCCTTTGAGAGCAAGTTTGCTCATGATGAAGAACTCAAGTTCAAAGCCACTGCCCGCCGTAACAAGCTGGTCGGCCTGTGGGCTGCCGAAAAGAACGGCAAAACAGGCGCTGATGCGGACGCCTATGCCAAGGAAGTGGTCATGGCTGACTTTGAGGAAGCGGGCGACGAAGACGTTTACCGCAAGCTGCGCGCAGATCTTCCAGGTTCCGTGTCAGATCACCAGATCCGCCAAGCGATGATCGAATTGATGTCTGAAGCGATCGAGCAAATTCAGAAGAGTTGAATTCTCATGTAACCCGACCTGAAATGCCGCCTTCGGGCGGTTTTTTGTTTGCAATGGTGCAAAAAGCTGATTGTCTTGGCTTTTCAAGGAGTTTGCCATGAACCTGAAGCAGAAGATTCATGCGGGTCAAACGCTGTTTACCGCTTGGTCGTCCATCCCGGACCCCATCACAGCCGGAATTGTCGCCTCATGCGCGTTTGATGCGGTGACGCTCGACATGCAACATGGCGGGCATTCGGATGAGTCGGTGCTGCGATGCATCGGTCCGGTCATACAGAATGGCGCGCATCCGGTGGTGCGTGTGCCGGTCGGCCGGTTTGACATGGCGTCGAGGGCGCTGGATTTCGGCGCGGAAGCGGTCATTGCGCCGATGATCAACACAATTGCGGACGCCAACGCCTTTGCAGCTTCGATGAAATATCCGCCCGTCGGCGAGCGGTCTTGGGGCCCAGGCAGGGCGATGGCGTTTCATGGGCATTCAGACCCGAATGCCTATTTCCGCGCCGCCAACGGCGAGACGCTGGCCATTGCGATGATCGAGACAATGGAGGCACTGGCGATTGCCGATGATATCCTCGCGCTGTCCGGCATTGATGGGGTGTTTGTCGGGCCTTCCGACTTTTCCATTGCGTTGAGTGGCGGCGAACAGGTCAATCCGTGGCACGAAGGCATGACTGGTATTCTGCGCGATATCGCCGTGCGCGCAAAGAAAGCGGGCAAGTTTGCTGCCTCGTTCGGGATGGACGGTCCGCACGCGTCGTTTCTGGCGGGGCTGGGCTATCAGCTTGTCGCCATTGGTGTGGATTCGGGGTACATCAAGTCAGGTGCGGATGCGCTGGTGCGCGAGGCCAAGCCATCATGAAATTGCCGGACTCACTTGCCGCTGAGCGCTGAAAGGCTTGTGTCCAGCGAAAGTGTCACGTTCACCTTGTGCGTGGTTTCCACATCGTCATTGTAGCCGAAATATCGCACATCAACCGTTGCAACGTCGCCAAACGTCTTGGACACGCCCAAGTCCCAGTCGAGTTGGCTGAACTGCACGTAGCCGCCGAAGCCGCCGGAAACCTCAAAATCCTGTGGCAGGGCATAGGAGGAGCTTGCGCGCAGATAGGTCGCCTGTGCATCGAAATCGTGGAAAATCTCTCCACCGACCGCGAACGCCTCGGTTACGGCATACTCGGCCTTGACATAGCCTTCGCCGCAACAGTTGCCATCGGCGGTGTAAAAGTATCGCGCATAACCGATATCAAGCGACAGGTTGCCAAAGGTTGGCCGGATGCCGCCTGTCAGATCAATCTCGGCGGTATTGTCATCGCCGAAGTCCACCGTCGAACCCCAGACCCCTGCGTAAAAAATGCCGTAGGTCGCTTCCATGTAGGCTTGGAACGCCGGCTTGTTGTCAGATTGGGTGATACCACGAAACATGTAGTTCGATGTGAGTGCCACACCGAATGCGATATCAATTGCGTTTTCAATTTGTTCGGGAGTCGCCTCAACCTCGGCGGCGCGTGCGGTCGAAACCGGCGTGCCGGACGCGACGGCGAGCATGACAAATGCGGAAACAACTGCGGACCGATGGCTCATGAATCACCCCTTAATCATTCATTCACCGTAATTGTTAACTGCAAACGATTGGTAAACGCAACCTGTCGATCATAGATGGCTAAGAAACTTTGCGAACACCATGGTGCCTTCCGGCCACGGCCCATGCCCGGATTCGGCGTTCAGGTGTCCGGACTCGCCGCCGTCAACGAAAAGCGCGCCCCAGCTTGCGGCCAAATCTTCAGCCACTTCAAATTTGCAATAGTGATCATTGCGGCTGCCGACGACGATGGCTGGAAACGGCAGCGGATCGCGGGGGTAGGGGCCGAATGTGAGCAAATGCTTCGGGCGGATCTTCGGGTTCGAGACATCCGGTGGTGCCACGAAAAATCCGCCTGCGACCTTGCGCGTGAACAGCGGCAGCGCGTTCATCACGGTCGGGATGCCAAGTGAGTGCGCGATGATCAGCGGCGGCTTTTCACTCATGTTCACCGCGTCGGCAACTTTGGCCGCCCAAGTCTCACGCACCGGTTTGGTCCACTCGTCCTGTTCCACGCGGCGGGCCGAGCTCAGCCTCTTTTCCCACCGGCTCTGCCAATGGTGTTCATCCGAATTCATGTATCCGGGCACAATCAAAATATTTGCATCAGCGACTTTCATGGCGTTCAAATAGCCGCGCGCCAGCCGCTCTGCAAGACCGAGTGTTGTTCATCAATTGTGAACGACGTGTTGGGTGATTGTCGTATTGTATTGAACAATCAAAAGTCAGATATCATCACCAACACGAATTAAAGGAGGCCCCGATGGCCGAAGTATCTCACAAGGACATTTCATTTGCCGCAACGACGCCGGTTTCCGTCGGCAAGGTCGGCATCAAATCGCGCGATGCGCAGCTGCTTGCAGACTATTACGAGTCGGTGGTCGGCCTCTCCGAGATTGCCCGCCGTCCGGGCGTTATCGTCCTTGGTGCGGGCGGTGATGGTTTCCTCGAAATCGAAGAGGCCAAATCATTGCGCGAGGATGATCCGCGCTCGGCGGGGCTCTTTCACACCGCATTCCTTTTGCCTCAGCGCCGCGACCTTGCCCGCTGGACCCAGCATGCCATTGACGACCAGATCCAGATCGATGGCGCGTCAGATCATCTCGTGTCCGAGGCGATTTATCTGACTGATCCTGAAGGCAATGGCATTGAAATCTATGCCGACCGCCAGCCTTCAGCCTGGGCATGGGATGGCGAGACTGTGCGGATGGCGACCGAACGGCTCGATTTCCACAATCTCCTCGGCACATTCAAACCGACGGCTGATGACTGGAAAGGCACCCCTGAAGGCACGATGATCGGCCATGTGCACCTGCGCGTCGGCGATGCCAAAGATGCGGAGAGCTGGTGGCACGAGGAAATGAAGTTTGACACTGTGGCGCACTACGGCGGCCAGGCGGTTTTCCTGTCCACCGGCGGCTATCATCACCACATCGGTGCCAACGTCTGGCATTCGCGCGGCGCAGGAAAGCGCGACGCCGACCGCACCGGACTTGGCTGGGTGGAGATGAAGTCGAAGGCTGGATTGTCGAAGACCGTCACAGATCCATGGGGCACGGAAATCCGTGTGATGCCGACTTCAACTTGATACAAGAAAGGCCGCGAGTTGCGGCGGCCTTTTGATTGCCGGTTTGGCGGTTGTCACCAGCGCATCTTGGATGCGTCTTCCTTGTGGGCGTAGACTTTGACCTTCTCGCCTACTTTGTATGCGACGTAATCTTTGGTATGATCGCCCTTGTGCTTTTTGCCATCAACCGGTGACACATAGCTGACAGAATATTGGGTGCGTTTGCTGATGTCCGTTTCTTTGAAGCCATATTCCTTGGCGGCGAACGGTGCCATCTCGCAGTCCATGTAGGCGAGCTTGTCCGTGTCCTTCTTGACCACAGATTCATTGCCGCTCTTGATGAAGCAATCCACTGCCGCCTTGGTGACGACTGCATCGACCTCGACATAGTTCATAGATTTATCGATCTGTGATACGCCGACAGCGGCTGCAATCAGCCCGATGACGCCAAACTTTGCATTTGTAACGATACCCATTGTTTTCTCCCCGATTTGGTTGGGAGTGAGCATGCATCGACAAGACTAACATCCTGTTGCCCGTCTTTGGTGTGTTCAGGTTGTGGTAAACCGCCGGTTTATGGCGGCCTCAGACTGCCGTGAAACCGTTATCGACAAACAAGTGCGTGCCGTTGATGAAACTCGCGTCATCAGACGCCAGAAACAGCGCGGCGCGGGCGATTTCCTCGGGCTCGGCAATGCGGCCTTGTTGTGCGGCGATGGCTGCATCGGACGAGTCCACGCCAAACTTCTGCAGGTCTGCCACTTCACGCAGTCCATGTGGCGTGCGCACAAAGCCCGGGCAGACGGCATTGCAGCGGATGTTCCGGTCGCGGAACTCGACAGCGATGGCGCGGGCGAACATGTGCACCGCCCCCTTGGTCGTGTCGTACAGCACCTCCATCGGTGTCGCCGCCACCGCGGAGATTGATGAGGTGCAAACAATTGACCCGCCCCCTGCCGAGATCATCTGTGGCAGCACCGCCTTGGTCATGTGGAACATCGACTTGACGTTGACGGCATGAAGCCAGTCCCATTCCTCCTCCGTGGTGTCGAGGAACGGTTTGATGATGATGGTTCCGGCATGGTTGAACAGCACAGTCACCGGGCCGAATGCGTTGCTGATCTCTGCCACGGCACGGTTCACATCGTCGCCGATGGACACATCGGCAATGGCAAACATCGCCTCTCCGTCTGCGTCGCGGATCGCCTTGACCGTATCTGCTGATGCAACCGGGTTTCGGTCGATGATTCCGACCTTGGCGCCCTCGGCAGCAAAGAGCCTTGACGCCGCGCCACCCATGCCGGTTGCGCCCCCTGAGATGATTGCAATTTTTCCTGCCAGTCGTCCCGCCATAATTCCTCCCCGAAATGTGCATAACTTGCGCGGCAGCAGGCTGCGCCCGCTTCGTTTCATCGTCGTGACACTTCAAGGCTTGATGCGTCAAGTTGGAGAGATTCCGGCCAAAGGTTTTGTTTGGGATTACCCGGCAAATTAATTGTCGGATAGCGGTTGTATTTTGGTGCGCCAGACCTTAGAGGTTGTGCGCTACGAATTGGATGGAACGAGTCCTGATGCCGTCGATATACTATGATCTTTCGGAACTCTACTTCCGAAGCAGGACCAAAATCAAATATTATGGCATCGCGCGGGTTGTGGCAGAGATCGCCTACGAAGTTTCGCTGCAAGCACCTTCGGTGCAATTCGTGGTGTTTGATACCGGTCGCCGCCAGTTTTTCCGTATCAAGCCGTTGTTCGGCAAATCGAGCACCAAAGGGCTTGTCGATCTTGGCTTGCCGGCGCGCGGAATTCCGATCAAGTCGATTGACTTGCGACATCATGACCTTCCACTGGGTCGTTTCTTTCAACACGCTGCGCAGTTTCTTGCCAACGGCGCAAACGCGGCGCGTTTCCCTGATATCGCCAACTATCTTGAGCCGGTGGATTTGGTGGACGGCGTATTATTTTCTGCCGCGCGCCCCAAATATATCGGCGATATGGCACATTTTCTCGAGGAAACGGGCTCACGGGTAAGCTTGCGTGCCATGCTCTACGACATTTTTCCCTTGCATGAAGAACTTTTGACGCCTGTGAGCTTTCGCAAGGCGTTTGTCTTCGACAACACGGTCATCATGAACAGTGCTGACCAGGTGTTGCCAATTTCGTACTTTACTGATGCAGACATCAGAGAGGCGGTGCGGGTCGGGTTGCTGCCTGCGCCAAAGTCGCGCGCGGTCGTGCAGCTTTGCCATGAATGCCGTGCAGACGGCAGTGTCGCTGATATCCAACTGCCGGACAGGCCCTACTTTCTGGGTGTCGGGATTACCATGGGCCGAAAGAATCTCGACGTTGTGCTGAACGCACTCCTGCATCTCCTCGACAAAGGCAAGACGCCGCCGTTGTTCGTCGTCGCTGGCATTGAGCGCAAGCGCAGCCGCCAGGCACTGCGACGGAGCGTTTATGCGCGTGCGGAACCCTACGTTCAGTTTGTCACTGCGCCAAATCAGGCCAATTTGATCAAGCTCTACGAGAACGCGCTCGCGACGGTGATGGCCAGCAGGGTTGAGGGGTGGGGACTGCCGCTCGGCGAATCGCTGTGGCTGGGAACGCCGGCGATTTCAGCGCCCAATTCGTCGCTGCGTGAGGTCGGCCGCGATCTTGCGGTCTATTTCGACCCCGACAACGCCGCTGAACTCGCGGCCATTTTTGAGCGCTTCATGACGGACAAACCGTGGAGCGAAGCGCTGCGCAACCGTGTGCGTGCTGCCAGACCGACGCTCCGCCGATGGAGCGATGTTGCCAGTGACGTGCTTGACGCGGTTTCCCATTGTGATACGGCCCTGACACAACCATCCGCAGCTTGAAATACAACGAGAAATCGCATGACAAAAACAGCATTCATCACCGGCGTGACCGGCCAGGACGGCGCGTATCTGGCCAAGCTTCTGCTTGAGAAAGGCTACAAGGTCGTCGGTGGCATCCGCCGCACCTCCAACGCCATCGACCACCGGCTGGTCGAGCTTGGCGTTGACGATCAAATCGAGAAAGTGAACTTCGAGCTTGGCGAGCTGCCGTCAATCATGCGGTTGATCGAAAAATACAAGCCGGACGAATTCTACAATCTGGCGGCTCAAAGTTTTGTCGGCTCGTCGTGGGACATGCCGCTCTACACGGCTGATGCCGATGCCATCGGCGTGTGCCGCATTCTCGAAGCCATCCGCCATTCGTCGCCGCAAACGCGATTCTATCAGGCATCAACGTCGGAAATGTTCGGCCTCGTGCAGACCGTGCCACAAAACGAAAAGACGCCGCTTTATCCGCGCAGCCCGTATGGCGTCGCCAAAGTCTACGGCCACTTTATCACGGTCAACTACCGCGAAAGCTTCGGCCTGCATGCGTCGTCGGGCATCCTGTTCAACCATGAAAGCCCGTTGCGCGGCCTCGAATTTGTCACCCGCAAGATCACGCTGTCGCTCGCCAAAATTGCGCAAGGCAAACAGGCTGTGCTCGAACTTGGCAACCTGTCCGCCCGGCGCGACTGGGGCTACGCCGGCGATTATGTCGAGGGCATGTGGCGCATCCTGCAGCAGGACAAGGGCGATGATTTCGTGCTTGCCACCGGCAAGACCCACACCGTCCGCTCCTTCGTCGAACGCGCAGCAGCGGCGTTCGACATCCACATCGAGTGGCAGGGCGAGGACGACCACGAGACCGGCATCGACAACAAGACCGGCAAAACAATCGTCGCCGTCAACCCGAAATTCTACCGCCCGAGCGAAGTGGAGCTACTGATCGGCGATGCGGCCAAGGCCAAGGATATGCTCGGCTGGGAGCCGCAGGTGCAAATCGAAGAGCTGGCCGCGATGATGGCGAAGGCGGATTATGACCGGGTGAAGCGCGGTCATGTGATGTTTTAAGTGCCAAACACCCGCGCGAAAATCGTATCCACGTGCTTGGTGTGATACCCAAGGTCAAATTTCTCGCGGATTTCCTTTTCCGTCAGCGCAGCCCGGACTTCCTTGTCGCCCAGCAATTCCTCAAGGAAATCAGCGCCATGCTCCCAGACCTTCATGGCGTTGCGCTGGACGAGGCGGTAGCTGTCTTCACGTGAGCATCCCGCTTGCGTCAGCGCCAGCAGCACCCGCTGGGAATGGACGAGGCCTTTGAACTTGTTCAAATTCTTCAACATGTTTTCGGGATAGACCAGCAGTTTGTCGATCACGCCGGTCAGCCGTGCCAGCGCAAAGTCGAGCGTGATTGTGGCGTCCGGGCCGATCATCCGCTCGACGGACGAGTGCGAAATGTCGCGCTCGTGCCATAGCGCGACATTTTCCATCGCGGGCAGGGCCATTGAGCGAACCATCCGGGCAAGGCCGGTCAAATTCTCCGTCAGCACCGGGTTGCGCTTGTGCGGCATGGCGCTGGAGCCCTTTTGGCCCGGCGAGAAAAATTCTTCGACTTCCAGCACTTCGGTGCGCTGTAGATGGCGGATTTCCGTTGCCACGCGCTCGACAGACGATGCGATCACGCCAAGCGTGGCAAAGAACATCGCGTGCCGGTCGCGCGGGATCACTTGCGTGGACACCGGCTCTGGTTTCAGCCCCAACGCCTTGGCGACATGCGCTTCGACACGCGGATCAATGTTGGCAAACGTGCCGACCGCGCCGGAAATGGCGCAGGTGGCGATTTCCGCACGCGCATTGACCAGCCGCTCGCGGCAGCGCGAGAATTCAGCATAGGCCAGCGCCAGCTTGACGCCGAATGTCGTCGGCTCGGCATGAATCGCGTGGCTGCGTCCGATGGTGATTGTATCCTTGTGCTCGAACGCGCGCTTCTTCAATGCGGCGAGTAGCTTGTCGATGTTGGCGAGCAAGAGGTCGGAGGCGCGGGCGAGCTGGACGGCAAAACACGTGTCGAGCACGTCTGACGATGTCATGCCCTGATGAATGAAGCGCGAGTCCGGGCCGACAAATTCCGCCAGATGCGTCAGGAATGCGATCACGTCGTGCTTGGTGACGGCTTCGATCTCGTCGATCCTGGTGACATCAAACTGTGCTGCGCCGCCCTTTTCCCAGATGGTCTTTGCCGCGTCTTTCGGGATCACGCCGATCTCTGCCAGCGCGTCGCAGGCGTGCGCTTCGATCTCGAACCAGATGCGGAATCGTGTCTCGGGCGACCAGATGGCGACCATTTCGGGGCGGGAATAGCGCGTGATCATCGGTGCGGCTCCGTCAGGGCAATTGATGGCCGCGCTTTAGCATCGCTGCCGCACAAATCAAATGCGCCGCAGTGCATAAGCCAAAGCCGCGAGCGTCAGCGCCAGCAAGCCAAAGGGAATGTAAAGCCTGAGGCCCAGCACCAGAAACTGGTAGCAGGCTGACAGGATGGTGAAGACGGTTTGGAACAGCAGTCGCACGGACGCATGGTCATCGTGCCATTGAGAGAAATAGTCAAGAAACTGCAGCGCAAAGAAAAGGGCTGTGAAACCGACCGTGCCCGCGCCGATCAGTATGAAGGCGACGGCGAAGCGCCGCGACGCTGTCCAACTGTCTGGGACAAATCCCAACAGCAGCCGTGCAGTGGTGAAGCCAAAAAACCCACCCGCCGCAAACAGTCCAATCAACAGCCGCGTCTGTGCATCCAGTGCCCAACCGCGCGTCCACACCAGCGACACCGCGCCGGTCGCCGCCATTGCAAGCGCCCAGACCAGCGCCAAGCCCGCAACCCGCGCCATCCCGATGCGCGGACGCACTCTGCCATGTCCGGTCGGGCTCATTGGCCGCTGTTGCCCTTCGGCGCGTCGGGTGGCGGCGGGACGGCATCAAGCGCCAGCAATCTGAACGGATTGTCCGCCAAATCCCCGGCGGCGTTGAACGAAACCTGTCCAATTGCGGTTTGATAAGGCCCCGTGCCAATTGTAGCGGGCACTCCCGCCCGCGTGGCTTGCGATGCAATCTCCACGGCTGCATGCGCCAGCAGTGCATAATTGTCCGGCTCGAAGCCCTTTTCCCTGATAGCGGTTTTCGCCGCTGCCGCCTCGTTGCGCAGTGTCAGGTCCGGCAGCGCCAGTGCTGTGATCGGCCCGAAGTCTGTCACTTCGGCCAACAACTGGCCGCTTTCGCCCATCGCAATTTCCAGCCCGCCATAGGTCTTCGCGTCACGCGATATCACCGCCGCATCGTCGACATCGCCGCCGATGAACACATGGCTTGCGCCCGCCTTTTGCAGCCGCCGCGCCAGCGCCGCCTGGTTGGTCAGTCCGGGCCGGTATGTGTCGGTGAACACCGGCTTCAGGCCGGCCTCAATGGCGGCCGCCCGGAAGGATTCGGCCATGTCGCGGGCGTGGATGGTGCCGTCGTCGATGATTGCAAAATTGCGCTTGGACCATTCCGGCAAGAGAAATTTTGCCAGCGCAGCCGCCTCGCTGTCATCGCGTGGAGCAAGGCGGTGGATCAAAAAACCGGTCTTGTCCTTGTTGTCCGTCAGGCCGTCGGCGCGAACCGCAGTCGTAATCGCCGGAATTTTCGCATCTTTCAACACCGGCAGCGCCGCCGCCAGTGTCTCAAGGCACAAAAATCCGACGGCGACATCGACCTTTTCATCCGCAAGTGTCTTGGCAACAAACCCGCCGGACTCCGGCGCACATGTGTCTTCAATCACCACCAGCGCATCGCCATTCAGTGCCGCTGCCGCTTCTGCGCCGACTTGAGACTGTTCGCCCAGCAGTTTGAACGGCCCTTCAAGCGGGATCACCAGCCCGATTCGCGCCGCTGCGGCGGGCGCGGTTGCGCCAATCGCCATCATGGCGGCAAGAAGCGTTGCAGAGAGGGCTGTTCGAAGCATCATTGCGGCACCATATGCACGTTCGGAAGGGGCGGGCAACGCCGTCTCAAGCCGCATTTGGGGATATACATCCGGCGCGGTCACGTTATTGTGCGCCGCGCCGTTCCCAAGCGGCCTCTTGATGCGGCACAAAGTTGGACGGACCCTTGCTGAAGACACACTCAATCGATTCCGCCACCTACCGCGAGGCCATGAGCCGGTTCGCCGGTGCCGTCCATGTCGTGACGACAGACGGCAAGGCCGGCCGGCGCGGCGTCACTGTCTCTGCCGCCTGCTCGGTCTCCGACAGCCCGGCGACCATCCTCGTCTGCCTCAACCGCAACAATCCGCACAACCGGATGTTTGAAGACAATGGCGTGTTTGTTCTCAACACGCTGGCGTCCTTCCACCAGCCGCTCGCAGTCGCTTTCTCAGGCAAGGAGCACCTCACGCAGGATGACCGTTTTGCGCTCGCCGCATGGGAAACGCTCGACAGCGGTGCGCCGGTGCTGGCGAACGGATTGGCCGCATTCGACTGCCGTTTGATCGACGCCAAGGACATGGCCACCCACCGTGTACTATTTGGCGAGGTGACAGCCATCAAGACGGCAGTTAACGTCCAGCCGCTCGTCTATCACAATCGCGGCTACCATACGTTCTGACGGGCCGAAGGAATCACAAGCATGGCAGGCGCAAAGCTGCTACCCGCGTCCATTGATGAAACCGAAGCATTGCTGCAAAGCGGCGATTATGTTGCCGACCGTGCGCTGGCGACGGTGCTTTTCCTTGCGCTGCGCATGAAGCGCCCGTTGTTTCTGGAAGGCGAGGCGGGTGTCGGAAAGACCGAGATCGCCAAAGTCCTGTCCAAAACGCTTGGCCGCCCGCTCATCCGGCTGCAATGCTATGAAGGCCTCGACGTCTCCTCCGCCGTTTACGAGTGGAATTACGCCGCGCAGATGATCGAGATCCGGCTCGACGAGGCCACCGGCGTTACCGACCGCGACAAGATCGAAAAGAACGTCTTCTCCGAAAAATACCTGATCCGCCGCCCGGTGCTGGAAGCGCTGTCCGGCAAGCCGGGTGCCGCTCCAGTATTCCTGATCGACGAGCTCGACCGCACAGATGAAGCCTTCGAGGCCTTTCTGCTTGAGGTGCTGTCCGATTTTCAGGTCACCGTGCCTGAACTTGGCACCATCAAGGCCGAAGAGCCGCCCATCGTCATCATCACCACCAACCGCACCCGCGAAATCCACGACGCCCTCAAGCGCCGCTGTCTTTATCATTGGGTCGATTATCCCAACGCCGCCCGCGAACTCGAAATCATTCGCCGCAAAGTCCCCGCCGCCAACGAGCGCCTGTCCGCCGAGGTGGTGCGCTATGTGCAAAAGCTGCGCGAGATCGACCTGTTCAAGGTTCCCGGCGTCGCCGAGACGATTGACTGGGCAAGTGCGCTCACCGAACTCGACAAGGTGGCGCTTGATCCGGAGACGATCTCGGACACCATCGGCGTGCTGCTGAAATATCAGGATGACATTGCCCGCATCGGGCAGGGCGAAGGGCGCAAGATATTGAATGAGGTGAGAGCCGAACTGGCGGCAGCGGAGTAGGTTCGACGCAAGCCGTCTTCTCCCCGCATCTCCTGCGGGGAGAAGATGCCGACAGGCAGATGAGGGGGACTTTGCGCGGATCATGGCGATTGTCACAACCAAAACCAAACGCGCCCGCGCACTTCGCCAGTCTGACAATGACGCCGAAGACAAGCTCTGGCGCGAAGTGCGCAACAGGCGTTTGAACGGTCACAAATTTGTCCGGCAATTGCCCATTGGAAGCTATTTTGCCGATTTTGCATGCCGTGAAGCCAAGCTGGTGATCGAAGTGGATGGCTCGCAGCACGCTGAAAGCGAGTATGATGCGAAACGCAATGCTTACATGATCGCAAATGGCTGGTCGGTAATGAGGTTTTGGAACGTGGATGTGTTTGGCGAGATGGAACCTCTTTTGGAGACGATATTGGCTGCACTGGAGGGGCGACTGGTTGAGAAAGCGGAAGCTTTTGATCTTCGCTATTATCCGGCAGAAAGGATTTTCTGACATGCTGATGACGCCCCCCTCATCTGCCTGTCGGCATATTCTCCCCGCTGGAGAAGCGGGGAGAAGACGGCTAGTCGCTGAACTTTTGAGATTAGCTGTCTTCTCCCCATGTCTCCCATGGGGAGAAGATGCCGACAGGCAGATGAGGGGAGCACAGCCACAAAAATTCCATATTGGCGGCAGCGCATCATGAACATCACCCCTCCGGACGGCCGCATCGCCGACAACATCCTTTACTTCGGCCGGACCCTGCGCAAAGCCGGCATGCGTGTCGGCCCAGCTTCGGTCCGCGATGCCATCGACGCGGTGCTGGCCACCGGCATTGGTTCGCGCGATGATTTTTACTGGACGCTGCATTCCGTTTTCGTCAAACGCCACGAAGACCGCGCTGTGTTCGACGAAGCCTTCCGCCTCTACTGGAAATCGCGCGAGCTTGTGGAAAAGCTGATCTCGATGTTCTCGCCGGTGGCCATCGAGAACCGGCCAAAGGATAAGCAGAAGGCGGGGGAAACGCGGGTCAGTCAGGCGTTGTTTGAAGGCAAGCAGCAGAAGCAGGAAGTCGAAAACCCCGAGATTGAAGTCGATGCGCGCTTCTCGCTTTCGGGAAAGGAGATCCTGCGCTCCAAAGACTTCGCCCAGATGACCGCTGCCGAAATACGGCTCGCAAAGACCGAAATCGCCCGCCTGAAACTTCCCTACGACGAGGTGCTAACCCGCCGTTTCAGGCCCGATCCGCATGGCGCGAAGATTGATCCGCGCGCGATGATGCGCTCTGCCATGCGCACCGGCGGCGATCTGGTCTTGCCGCGTTTCCGTTCGAGGCGCACCGTGCATCCGCCGTTGGTCATTCTTGCTGACATTTCCGGCTCGATGAGCCAGTATACCCGCATCTTTCTGCATTTCCTGCATGCGCTGACCGAGGATCGCCGCCGGGTGCACACATTCCTGTTCGGCACACGGCTCACCAACATCACCCGGCAGATGCGCTACCGCGATCCGGACGAGGCGCTGGATCTGTGTTCAGGCTTGGTCAAGGACTGGTCAGGCGGTACGCGCATTGGCGATGCGGTGCATGAGTTTAACCGCAAATGGTCGCGCCGGGTTTTGGGGCAGGGCGCGGTCGTGCTGCTCATCACCGATGGGCTTGAACGCGATGATGTTGAGGTCTTGTCGGACGCCATGGAGCGGCTGCACAAGTCCTGCCGCCGCCTTGTCTGGCTCAATCCGCTGTTGCGCTTTGAAGGATTTGAGGCGCGGGCGCGCGGCGTGAAGGCGATGCTGCCACATGTTGACGAAGTGCGCGCGGTTCACAATTTGAATGCGATGAGCGATCTGTGCCAATCGCTCGGCGCAAAAAGCACACGCGACACAGACCCGCGCCGGTGGTTAGATGCGTTGAAACAAGACGCGTGAAAGATAGAGACATGGAAACCAATCCGGCCAATGAAGTTCTCGATCCGCTGTTCATGGCGGAGAAACTGATGGGCGAGGGCAAGGAGGTCGCCATCGCCACCGTCATGGAAACATGGGGTTCCGCCCCGCGCCCGGTCGGCTCGCATCTCATTGTTGACGAGGACGGCAATTTTCACGGCTCTGTTTCCGGCGGCTGTGTTGAAGGTGCTGTTGTCTCGGACGCCATGGACGTCATCGCCGACGGCAAGCCGCGCATGCTGGAGTTTGGCGTTGCGGACGAGACCGCATGGCAGGTCGGTCTGTCCTGCGGCGGGCGCATCAAAGTCTATGTCGAGCGGGTCGGCTGATGGAGCCGCTCAATCTCAAAAAGCTCAATGCCGAGCGCAGCGCCCGCCGTGCCGTGGCGCTTGTGACCGACATGGCTGGCGAGCGCGACCGCGTTGTCCGCGAGAGTGACGCCATCGGCGGCGAATTGGGCGAGGCGCTGCGCAAGGCATTCCTGTCCGGCAAATCCGGCATGGTTGAAGCGGATGGCGCGTCGTTCTTCATCAACGTCCACGTCCCGCCGCCGCGCATTGTGGTGATTGGCGCCGTGCACATCAGTCAGGCGCTTGCGCCAATGGCAGCGGTGGCCGGTTATGATCTCGAAATCATCGACCCGCGCACGGCCTTTGCCACACCAGAACGGTTCGGCGGTTTCAGACTGCATGCGGACTGGCCGGAAACTGTGCTGAAAGATCGTCCGCTCGACGCTTACACCGCGCTGGTTGCCGTCACGCATGACCCGAAGATCGACGATTATCCGATCAAGTCGGCGCTTGAAACGGGTTGCTTTTACGTCGGCGCGCTTGGCTCGAAGAAGACGCATGCCAAGCGCCTGGAACGGCTTGGCGCAGCGGGCCTGAGCCAAACGCAGCTTGCCGCTATTGCTGCACCCATCGGCCTCGACATCGGTGCGGCGAGCCCCGCCGAGATTGCTGTTGCGACGATGGCGCAATTAATCCAGGCGTTTCGCAAGCGCGACCTTGGCGGGGTTTCGCGTTGAAATTTGGGTCTGTTCCACTGTCTGAAGCATCGGGTGCCTATCTTGCGCATGCGGTGCAGGCAGGTGATGTCCGTTTCAAGAAGGGCACGCAGCTTGGCGCAACCGAGCTTGCAGTTCTGGAGTCGGATGGTATTTCGTCTGTCATCGTTGCCCGCCTTGAACCTTGCGACATCGGCGAAGACGAGGCGGCGACGCGGCTCGCTTTGAGCGCCAGCCATCCAACGCTCCGTTTTGCCGCCGCCGCGACCGGCCGTGTCAACATTCACTGCGAGGCTGAAGGCCTGTTTGTCGTCAACAAGCCTGCCATCGACGCGATCAACCGGATCGACCCGTCAATCACCATAGCAACGCTTGGCGAATACGCAGCAGTCACGAATGGCCAGATGGTTGCGACAGTAAAGATCATCCCGTTCGCTGTGCCGGAAAGGGCGCTTTCAGATGCGATTGCCGTGGTGGAAGTGTCCAACGGCCCGCTCTTCCGCGTTGCACCATGGCAGGCCAAGCGCGTCGGCCTTGTCGCCACCCTGTTGCCGTCGCTCAAACCCGAAGTCATGGACAAGACCGCCCGCATTCTTGCCGCGCGGCTGGCCCGGTCTGGTTCGAGCCTGATGGCGGAGCTTCGGGTGCCGCACGACGAGCATGCCGTCGCTGCCGCCATCAAGGAACTGACCGGTCAGGGCGCCGACCTCGTCATCGTCTTCGGTGCGTCCGCTGTTGTCGATCCTGAAGATGTGATCCCGCAAGGCATCCGCCTCTCTGGCGGTGAGGTAAGCCAGGTTGGCATGCCGGTGGATCCGGGCAATCTACTGGTGCTTGGCAGGCACAAGGACATTCCTGTGATTGGTGCTCCCGGCTGCGCGCGCAGCCCCAAGGAAAATGGCTTCGACTGGGTCCTTGACCGCATCCTGTGCGGCATCGAAGTGACGCCAGAGGATTTCTCCGGCATGGGCGTCGGCGGGTTGCTGATGGAAATCGAAACCCGTCCGCGTCCGCGCGAGAGTGTCCCCTCAAAGCGCCAGCCGAAGATGTGCGGGCTTCTCCTTGCTGCCGGGCGGTCGTCGCGGATGGGTGGCTCGCACAAGCTTGCCGCTGTGTTCGACGGTGAACCGCTCATAGTCCGCGCGGTTTCCGCGCTGGTTTTGAGCGGTGTTGGAGCGGTGTTCGTGGTGCTTGGCCATGATGCTGCGCGGATGAAAATGCTGCTTTCAGACGCCGCTGTTTCAACTGTCGTGAACCCGGATTTTGCCGATGGCTTGTCATCATCGTTGCGTACTGGCATCGCCGCTTTGCCGCATGACTGCGATGGTGTTGTTGTGCATCTGGCTGATATGCCCGCGGTCAGCGCTGACGATATCAAACGCATGGCACAGGCTTTCGCCAAGTCCGGCGCATCTGCCATCATCCGTGCGACCGATCATGGCAAACGCGGCAATCCGGTGATCCTGCCGCGCTCGGTGTTCACCCATGTATCACGCCTGACCGGCGATATGGGCGCGCGGGCGATTGTTGAAGGGTTTGCGGGTCAAGTCATAGACGTCGAGATCGGCAGCGCTGCCAGCCTTGATGTCGATACGCCCGCTGCGCTCATGGCTGCGGGGGGCGTGCTTTCTGGCTGAAGCGCTGCCGTTTGGCGTCCGCCATGCAGCGGTCCGAACAGTATTTCACGTCGGCCCAGTTCTTCGCCCAAGCCTTGCGCCATGCCATCGGCCTGCCGCACTGCTGGCAGGGTTTCTCCGGAAGGTTCGTTTTGGTCGGCATTGGCTTCAACCCCTGAACGCTGCGACCGCGCGGTAACATCCATGCGCGTATGGTAATTTCCATGATTTCGCATGTTTAAGCGCGCAGAGCAAATTTGACGACAGCGACTGCGGCGCGCTTAAAATATAGGTACAACAAAAATGTGCATTATATCCTGTTTCAATGATCAATACTGACTATTGTTCATATTCGTGGAGATTATTCCAACGAAAATTGTCAAAAATTTCGAAATGTTCAAGTTGTATACAAATTTGTTTTTTTGTTGACACTGCCATTTACAGACTTTTTATGCTGATTACCATTCTTGTTGCAATTTTTTACGCCAAATGGCCAAGGAATAGGCATTTATCTCTGATTAACCATGCAACTTAAGCACCTTGAAACACTCCAAATGGTAGTAGTCGGTTGTCTGAACAGGATTCCATGTGGGCCTTACGGGGGCAAATGGCGGTTTTGGTTCGAGATTAATGCTGCAAGCAAAATGCCAAAAATGGCAAAACGGAGAAACAGGGAAATGAACAAGTTTGTAAAGATCGCTTTGGCCTCGGCTCTTCTGGCCGCGCCACTTCCGGCGTTCGCTGCCACCGGCGACGTCCAGTTTGACGCCACCGTCAACAACACCTGCACGATCGCAGTCGGCCCGGCCGGTTTGCTCGCCAGCAACGTTGGCCAGACGGTTTTGTCGTCGTCAATCGCCGGCGGCACAGCAGGTACTGCTGATATCACTGCAACATCGGCTGCCTATCAGGTCAGCATCAACGCTCCGACAGCTTTCACGGCCTTTCCGCTTAATGGCGGCACTAACGTGACGTTCGCTGCGAACTACGCTTCGGCTGGCGCAACGACGCTTGCTGCAGGCAACACTGCACGTGCGCTGAACACCGGCGTGTCAAACGTCACTGTCAACATGTCGGCTACCAAGACCTCGGGTTCGTTCCCGACCGGCACGTACGCTGCCATCGTTGTTCTGCGCTGCGAATAATCTGATCTGCACACATTGCTCCTGGGGAAAATCATGTCTGTGAAAACACCATCTAAACTTTTTCAGAGCGTGTGTGCTGCTGCGTTTGCCCTTGCGCTGATACCCTTCGGGGCATCGGCGCAGGCGCTGTCGCCGATGCGCGGGACCGTATCGAGCTACACTGACAATTTTGCTGTCCGGGTGTTCCCGGCCAATCCGTACAATCACAGAATCCGCATTGAAATCCGCGTTTACGATCAGGATTTCAATCTGGTGAAAGCCCGTGTTTCGCCGCCAACCTTTACGCTCGGCGGCAATGCATCGCGACCGGTCAATGTTCTGATCCCGTTCGATGGCCAGACCAAGCGGAAAATCCGTGTTTGCGCGGAGTCGATACCGTTTCCGGGGAAGACGAGTAACATAAAGGCACAGATATGCGGCAAGTTCTTGGGCACAAGGGTGCAGTAGCGTTCGGGGCGCTGACTGTTGCACTTCTCGGATTCCTGACGCCATCGCTGGCTGAAGACTCCGCACAAAACGCAGGATTTTCGCTGCCAGGCGTGACGCTTCCGTCAGGCACGGATGAAGTGCGCGCTGCTGATGGCACATCGTGCCGGTCGGCGGTTGGCGGCAATGGTGCCTATCTTGATGTCGGTGTCATCGGCAAGCAGAGCTCGCGTGACGACAATGCCTATTACGGTCGTGTGGTGGTACCGCTCGGAAAAATGCCAAAACGGCTGAACTGCTCGGCGCTTTACGAACTTGAGATTGAGCGGCTGAAGTTGGAGCTGGAATTGGCCAAGGCGGGCCTCGGGCGCACTCAGGACGCCGAGATCGACAGCACGGAAACCAGCGCGCTTGATGAGCAGTCGCTTGTTGAAGAGCCTGTCGCGGAAGAGGTTGTGCCGGAAAAGCCTTCAAAGAAGAAGAAGGCAGCGCAGGTTGTTGAAGCGGCGGTTGAAGAACCGGCTGTCGTGGAATCAGCCAAAAAGAAAAAGGCGGACAAGAAGAAGGTCGGAAATGCCAATTGGGACCAGGAAGGCTGGTCGACGGATGGCTTCAACGACGGCGCGGGATGACAAAAGTGCGCGGCACCTGGATCGGCGCCGGTGCATTTGGCGCATGCTGTCTGCTTGCAGCACCATCGGCGAGCGCACAGAAGGCGGATTTTGGTGTTGAGCCCATGATTCAGGCACAGGCTGCAAACAAGCAGTTTTGCCAGATCATCGTCACCCGGAACGGGTCGATGATGCAGAATGTGGGATCAACGAAACTGTCGTCGCAGATCAATCCGGCGCTGCCCGGGTTGGCCGATGTGACGACCTCGAACGGGTCGTACTACCTTTCGGTGGACCGGCCGACCGGGTTCTCGATTGCCCCGTCCGGTGGCAGTGACGACGTCGAGTTTTCGACGCAGTTCACCGGAAGAGGCAAGACTGATTTTGCGCTGACGCCTGGCGACAGCCGCGTGAAACTGAAAAACGGGCTGACAAATGTCGAGGTGCATTTGGAGGCGAAGAAAATAAGAGGGTCTTTCAAGGCCGGGAACTACAGGGCAACGGTGATCCTGCGATGCGAATAAGCGGGACATGAAAAGAAAAAGAACATGAACCTTACAGGGTTGCGAGCAGTTGGAAAGGCAGGCGGGGGGGAGATATCCCTCAACGCATATTCGCGCTTTGCTGTCGCAGGCTCCCTGTGCATCGCAGGCCAGCTTCTTTTTGCTCCACTCGCAGACGCGGCTACCGGCAACGTGACGTTCACAAGCACTGTTTCTATCAACAACTCCTGCTCAATTTTGGTCGTCAACAACGGTCGATTCGGGATTGCCGCCAATGTCCGCCAGCTCTCGTCGAAGCTTGTTGGCGGTCAGGCGGCTGTTGCCAACATTGTTTCAACCACGAACTACCGAATTTCGGCCATCGCCAATCCAGTGTTGACAAGCTCTCCGGCGGGCGGCGGCACGGGCGTTACTCTGGCTTCCCGTTATTCCGGCCAAAGCGTCTCCAATGGACGCACATTTGCCGAGCGCAACGGCACCAGCCGGGTGCGCTTGCGCAATGGTTTGTCAACAACCCGGGTCACAGTCCACCTTTCGGCGACCAGAGTCGGGTCGGCATTCCCGAGCGGCTACTATCAGGGTGCCGTCACCTTGAGGTGCGAGTAATGGGACAGGCGCGAGAAATTGGGCCGGGCACCGCCATTGTGAGCCAGTGCAGTGCTGAGGTCGCAAGATCCCGACGTTTTGGCTTTGCCACAACTGTAGCCCTGACAATTGCTCTTTCATCGCTCGCCGTCTCAGCATTTGCTGCCACCGGCAACGTCATATTCCAGGGCAATATCAACTCGACGAGTTCGTGTGTTGTCATTGTCAATCAGCAAGGCGACATGGGTGTGAGCGCCGATTTGCGGCAGCTTTCATCGAAAATTGCCGGCGGACGTCCGGGCAAGGTCACAATCCTGCAGCGCGGCATCTATGATGTGACAGCGACGACACTGCCGTTCTTCTCCGCCGGTCCGGCAGGCGCTGATACTGGGGTTACGCGGCAAGTCAGAATGTCCGGTTCTGCCGTCAATCTGGTGTCCGGCTTTACGGTTGCCATCCCTGAAATGAACGGTTCGCCCGGCTTCCGCGTCAATTCGTTCAACAACAATTCGCGGGTCAATCTCGATATCCACTATATCGCCGACCGCACCACCAACTATCCAAGCGGCTTTTATCAATCGATTGTGACCGTGCGCTGCGAATAGAGCGGCTTGCGTGATCTGCATCGCAATGGCATTGCGGATTGATGATCAAAGCCGTTGCCTTGGCATTTTCTGTCTGGACCTGCATTGGTGTGGCGGTGCCCGCCGCTTCAGCGCTTGAACTTGCACCATTCAAGGACGCGGAATTTGCTTATCCCGGCTTTGTCGGCGACATGTCCAACCCGCTTGACCTCACCATCGATTACAATGAGCTGCGTGATATCAACGGCCGCGATGAGGTGCCGGAACGCCGGGTGAAGCGTGCCTGGGTTTCGCTTGCGCCGCGCAAGGCCGAGAAGGATATGGCAATTGAAACGGGCGGCAGCGTGCTGCGGACAATCGCCACTGGCGTTCAGGACGAGGCCGCCTTCATCGTGGTCTACCTTCACGGGCAGGGTGGCAACCGCAAGCAGGGCTCGAACGACTACACATTCGGTGGCAATTTCAACCGCATCCGCAATCTGGCGGTCAGGAATGGCGGGCTTTACCTGACGCCGGATTTTTTGACGTTTGACGACAAGGGCGCAGCTGGAGTCAGCGCCATTATCGCGGCGTTCTCCGCCCGCTCGCCGCAAGCGAAACCCAGGCACGCTTCACCCGGCGTTCCGGCACCTCATCGCGGCCGTTGATATCACGCAGCTCATTGTAATCGATGGTGAGGTCAAGCGG
>JANMQE010000342.1:0-4015 GCA_031370195.1 Phyllobacteriaceae bacterium | reverse complement strand
CCTTGGGATGCCTGAAGAAATCGGTCGGACGGATGGCCTCGTGCGCTTCCTGCGCATTCTTGGCCTTGTTGGTGAAATAGCGTGGCTTTTCTGGCACGTAGCGTTCGCCAAACTCCGAGCCGATCATCCGGCGCGCACCGTCGATGGCTTCCGGCGCCATCTGAACGCCGTCGGTGCGCATATACGTGATGAGGCCGACCGTCTCGCCGCCGATGTCGATGCCTTCGTAAAGCTTCTGCGCATTCTGCATCGTGCGGTTCGGCGAATAGCCGAGCTTGCCGGACGCGGCCTGCTGCAAGGTCGAAGTTGTGAATGGCGGGCCGGACGTGCGCTTGACCGGCTTGGCTTCGACCGTCAGCGCCTTGTAAGTCGCGCCTTCGAGCATCGATTTGATCGCACCGGCCTGTTCGCCATTGGCGATGTCCAGTTTGCCCAATTTCTTGCCATCATAGGCAACAAGTCGGGCGATAAAGTCCTCGTTGCGCGGTGTCGTCAACGTTGCGGCGATCTGCCAGTATTCCTCGCGGACAAAGCGTTCGATTTCGGCTTCACGGTCGCAGACCAGTCGCAGCGCCACGGATTGGACACGGCCTGCCGAGCGGGCTCCGGGCAATTTGCGCCACAGAACCGGCGAGAGCGTGAAGCCGACCAGATAGTCCAACGCGCGGCGTGCCAGATAGGCCTCTACCAGCGGCTGATCGATCTCGCGCGGGGCGGCCATCGCGTCCAGCACGGCCTTCTTGGTGATCGCGTTGAAGACGACGCGCTTGACCGGCTTTGTGCCGACAGCTTTTTTCTGACGCAGGATTTCAAGCACATGCCAGGAAATAGCTTCGCCTTCGCGGTCTGGGTCGGTTGCAAGAATGAGTCCGTCGGCTTCCTTGACGGCTTTGGCAATCTCGCTCAGCCGTTTGGCTGCCGGGCCGTCAACCTCCCAGGCCATGGCAAAATCCTGATCGGGAAGCACGGAACCATCCTTGGCAGGAAGATCGCGCACATGTCCGAACGAGGCGAACACCTTGTACCCGGAGCCAAGATATTTGTTGATGGTCTTCGCCTTGGCAGGCGATTCGACGATGACGACATCCATAAATTCAAGCACACGCCGTTCAGGCGCACGTCCATATCATTGCGTGAGGCGTTGAAATGAACAGTCGAAGCCTCGCGGTCAAGAGGTAAGGCACGCAATAGACCTTGCAAACCTAAAAACAATCCACAGGTTGCATCAAGTAATTGTTGCAATCTAAGATATATTGGCTATCGATGGTGCACCGGTGGAGAGCAGGGGCCGGGCGGCGGGGCAGAGCATGTTCAATGGCGATTATTGCGCCCAAAATCAAAGGCAAAGAGCATGAATCACGCTCGTGAACGGCAGATGGAAACCCTGAATTTCATACAATCCATGCTGTTGCAGCTTCATCAAATGGCATCGTCTGAACGATTCGACATGCTCGCTTATCTGATCGAGATGGCCTACGTCGAATCAGGTGACGCGATTCGCGAAGCCCGCCCGCACCGTTTAGAGATACAAAAGCGAAACAGTGCCGCCTGAGTGGCGCTGCAATCGCCCGGCAAGATCAAGTTCGAGCAGAACCAGATAGACCTGCGCCGGTTTTGCGCCGGTGAAAGCGATCAACTCATCGACAGCAACAGGCGTTGGACCCAGCGCGTCCACAATCCTGCGCCGTTCGCTTTCGCTGGTTTCCGGCTGTTCAAGTTCGTTGCGGGGCGGTTCTTCCATGGATGGCAGAAACGCCATCGGCTTGCGGCTGAGCGGTGCCAGTGCATCCAGTACATCGCGCGAATTGGTCACCAATGTTGCGCCATTTTTGATCAGATTGTTGGTGCCCTCGCAACGTGGGTCAAGCGGCGAGCCTGGAACTGCAAAAACGATCCTTCCAAGCTCATTGGCCAGCCGCGCCGAGATCAAAGAACCTGACCGCTGCGCCGCTTCAACAACCAGCAGCCCCAGACCAAGCGCTGCAATGATCCGGTTTCGGCGCGGGAAGTCACGGGCGCGCGGCTCCCAGCCAAGTGGCATTTCCGTGATCACCGCGCCGCCCCGATCGGGAATCGCTCTGAACAATTCGAGATTTTCCGGCGGGTAAGGGTGATCAAGCCCTCCAGCCAAAGCGGCAATTGTCCCCGTGCCAAGCGCCGCCTCGTGCGCGGCAGTGTCGATGCCGCGCGCGAGGCCAGACACAATTGAGTAGCCCTCTGCGCCAATCTCACCGCTGAGTTTGCGCGTGAACCTGACACCGGCAAGCGAGGCGTTGCGTGAACCGACAACGGCCACGGCAGGCAGACGGAACACGGCCGGGTCGCCGATGAAAGTGACTATCGGCGGCGAATCATCTGTCCGGCGCAGCATTACGGGAAAGTCCGGCTCGCCCATCGCGACGAGCTTTGCGCCCATCTTGTCCAATCGGGCAAGTTCGGTCTCGATTTCGATGCGGGTGGGAATGTTTTGCTTGCGGGAGGCACCACCGCGCGCGGCCATCTCGGGCAGGGCCTCGAGCGCCGCCTCCGCCGAGCCGAAGTGATTGATCAATTGCCGGAATGTGACCGGACCAACGTTGTCTGAGCGCCAGAGGCGGAGCCAAGCTACGCGTTGGCGGTCTGTCAGTGCAATGCCGGATCGCCCGCTTCTGCCATCAGTTCCTGACAAGGGGAGCGGCGGCTGATCCATCACTATTTCGCGCCGATCTTCGTTTCTGTGCCTGCAATCAGCCGGGTGATGTTGGCGCGGTGTTTAAAGATGACGATGATCGACAGAAGCGAGAACACTGCCGAGAGTTCCGGAAAACCCATCAGATAAAGCGCGCCCGGCACCACCGCGGCTGCCAACAAGGCTGCCAGCGAGGAGTAGCGGAACAAGAACGCCACGGCGAGCCAGACGCCCGCAAACACCAGCGCACCTTGCCATGCAAGGCCGACCAGCACACCAAGATAGGTAGCCACGCCCTTGCCGCCTTTGAACTGAAGCCAGAGCGGATAAAGATGACCAATGAACGCGCCAACGCCAGCGGCAATCGCGCAGAATGGTCCGAACAGTGATGCGATCAGCACGGCAACTGTGCCTTTCAGCATGTCGAGCAGCAGAGTGGCTGCCGCCAGCTTCTTGTTGCCCGTACGCAGCACATTGGTTGCGCCGATATTGCCCGAACCGATGTCGCGGATGTCGCCAAGGCCCGCGCCTCTGGTCAACAACAGGCCGAACGGCACCGAGCCGAGCGCATAGGCGGCGAGAAATGCGATCGCATAGGCAGTGATGCCAATGTATGACGCGTCGGGCATTGGTTCCCCCCGGTTTTGCCCCGAAAATATCAACCGGGGAAGATTGTGCGTCCTGCAACCATGGTTTGCAAGACCTGTCCTTGAAAACGCGTGCCTTCAAAGCACGAATTCTTTGATCGCGAGCGTATTTCGCTCTCATTGACTTGCCAAGGTGCGTTGAGATCGACCAAGGCCAGATCGGCCCGTGTACCAGGCTTAAGTGTTCCAGCATCCAGACCATAGATCGCGGCAGGGCGCGTTGAAAGCGCGTCTATCAGCCTCAACAGTGGCACCGATCCATCGTGATGCAGACGCAAAGCGGCAGCGAGCAGGGTCTCAAGGCCGATTGCACCGCCCGCGGCATCAGCAAACGGCAGACGCTTGGTGTCCACATCCTGCGGGTCGTGTGAGGACACAATTGCGTCGATCGTGCCATCGCGCAGTGCCTCAATCATCGCCTGACGGTCATCTTCATCGCGCAGCGGCGGCGAAAGACGGAAGAAGGTGCGGTATTCGCCGATGTCGTTTTCGTTGAGCGACAAATTGTTGATCGACACTGCCGATGTGACTTTTGAACCGTCGTTCTTGGCGCGTTGAATGGCGTATGCCGACATGGCTGTGGAAATCTTGGCCGCGTGATATCGGCTGTTTGTCAGGGCGGCGAGGCGCAAATCGCGGTCAAGCGGGATCACCTCCGCCTCGCGCGGTGAGCCCGGCAAGCCAAGCCACGACGCGAACA
>JANMQE010000467.1:0-1588 GCA_031370195.1 Phyllobacteriaceae bacterium | reverse complement strand
AAAGCGGCGAGAATCGGGCCCTCCTCGCACCATCGCAATGGCAGCAATTCGCAAATCCATCGTGCCAACCTGCCCGAGCTTTTGACGAACCAGATCGTCAAATATATCTGCCGCCTTTTGACCAAAGGGCAACATCTGCTTGCGTCCGAAATCCTGCAAGATTTGCTCGAACTTTGAATAGGCCTTTACCAACGAGGGCGAGTTTTTGGCCGCGTCGATACCAAGCTGCTCGAACAACCAACAATGACACGAACCGCGGAAACACCGAGCAGCACAGTGGAGCGAACCAACGGGAATGAACTTTGACGATCGTAAAACTCTCTGTGTCTCTCTGTGCCTTCGTGGTGAATGGTGAATCTTCCCACGCCCATCGCCCATCGCTCTGGGGCGTGCCACTCGTCCACACGCAAGAATCAGACGAGTGAAGGGCGTCGCTCGTCCACAGTGGGCTACTCAAGTATCTCAAGCCGATTCGAACCCTGAGCCACCAGTCCAATTTGCTGGGCTCGATCAGACAACTCGTTCAGGGCGGTTTGGCCGACAGGGCCTAAGTCGATGGTCCATTCGTTGACATATAGATCGACATGCTGCATCAACACTTCATCGTCAAACTCTTGAGCGTAGCCACGCATGGTGGGGAGCGTATCTTCGCGATGCGACATGGCGTATCGCAAGGAATCCTGAATGACCCCTTGCACGGTGCGCAACGTATCTAGACCGAGTGAACGCGAGCCGACGATGCCTCCTAAGGGCAATGGGCCATGCGTCTCAGCCTCCCAGCGCGTGCCAAGGTCTTCCACCAAAAATAAGCCTTCGTCTTGCCAAGTGAATCGCCCCTCGTGAATGCACACGCCAAAATCTGCTTCCCGCCTTTTTAGTCGCGGCATGATTTCGGAAAAGACAATCTGCTCGAGACGCGAAGTCTGAGGGTAAAACAGTTGAAAGAGAAGTGTTGCAGTGGTGTGTTGTCCTGGGCACAACGTCAATTGCGAAGATGCCATGGGACGGTCGTTGTCGTTTGCGGAAAGCAGAAGCGGTCCGACGCCAAACCCCAAAGCGGAGCCGCTGGGCAAGACCATCATGCGATCCGACAGCAAAAGCGCTGCGTGAAAACTGACCTTGGCCACATCCAGATCGCCACGAAAAGCGCGAGCGTTCAACTGCTGGATGTCAAGAAGTTCGATCTGAAAGTTAAGCCCTCTCCAATCCACTTTGCGATGCAATAGGGCGTGGAAGGCAAACGTGTCATTAGGGCAAGTTGAAATTCCTAATCGAATGAAATTTTTCATGAATCTAAAGCCCAGCCGATTGCCTTTTCAACCGATGCCATTGCGTCCCTTACTCGCCAGTTGTTTTTATTGCGATCGCCCGCACGATTCGAAATGCCGCGGACAATACGTAGTGGTTTGCCTGCAAAGCGACAGGCTGCCGCAACCGAAAACCCTTCCATATCCTCGGCAACCGCGCTGGGATGTTTATTCAACTTCAAGCGGACGTCGTGTTCGCTGGCGGAAGCTGCGCAGCAAGTCAGCAAAGTAAAACTGCCTTTACGATCATCCGTGCGCAATCGAATGGAATCGGAAATCTG
>JANMQE010000251.1:0-4553 GCA_031370195.1 Phyllobacteriaceae bacterium | reverse complement strand
TGTCGCGGCCGGCGCTGGCAACGTTGAGGATCTTGCCGCGCAGCGGCAGCACCGCCTGCGTCGCCCGGTCGCGCGCCTGCTTGGCGGAACCACCGGCAGAGTCACCCTCGACGATGAAAATCACGGCCCCGTCGGCAGCGTTCTGAGTACAGTCTGCCAGCTTGCCGGGCAGGCGCAGTTTGCGCACGGCGGACTTGCGCGAAACTTCCTTTTCCTGGCGGCGGCGCAGGCGTTCTTCGGCGCGTTCCACCACCCAGTCAAGCAGTTTCGACGCATCTTGCGGCGAGTCTGCCAGCCAATGGTCAAACGGGTCGCGCAAGGCGTTCTCGACAATGCGCTGCGCTTCGACTGTTGCCAGCCGATCCTTGGTCTGGCCGACAAATTCCGGCTCACGGATAAACACCGACAGCATTGCGGCGCAGGAAATCATTACGTCGTCGGAGGTGATGATGGCGGCACGCTTGTTGTTGGTCAGCTCGGCGTATGCGCGCAGGCCCTTGGTGATGGCGGTTCGCAATCCCGCCTCATGCGTGCCGCCGTCACCGGTCGGGATCGTGTTGCAATACGAGCGCGAAAAGCCGTCGCCGCCATGCCAGGTTACCGCCCATTCGACGGACCCGTGGCCGGACGCCTTTTCGGATTTCCCCGCAAACATGTCTCGCGTGACCTGGAATTCCGAGCCAAGCTGTGCGGCAAGATAGTCTTTCAAGCCACCGGGAAAGTGGAACACCGCCTTCTCCGGCGGTGCGTCCTTGGTGTTCAAATGAACAGGCGCGCACGTCCAGCGGATTTCGACGCCGCCAAACAGATAGGCTTTCGAGCGCGCCATGCGGTAAAGCCGGGCGGGTTCAAACTTTGCGTCCTTGCCGAAAATCTGCGGGTCCGGGTGGAAGCGCACTTTGGTTCCACGGCGGTTTTGCACATCGCCGAGCTCCACGATCGGTCCCTGGCAGATGCCACGGGCAAAGGTCTGGCGGTAGAGCTTGCGGTTGCGCGCCACTTCCACTTCGAGAACATCCGACAGTGCGTTGACCACCGATACGCCGACGCCATGAAGACCGCCGGACGTCTCGTAGACTTCAGAGTTGAACTTGCCGCCGGCATGAAGCGTCGTCATGATGACTTCCAAAGCCGACTTGTTTTCATACTCCGGGTGCCGGTCAACCGGAATGCCACGGCCATTATCGGTGACCGACACATAGCCTTCTGCATCAAGCTCCACATCGATGAACGTCGCATGACCCGCGACAGCCTCATCCATGGAGTTGTCAATCACTTCGGCGAAGAGATGGTGATAGCCCTTTTCGTCGGTTCCACCAATGTACATGCCGGGACGCATGCGCACGGGTTCCAGCGCCTTGAGAACCACAATGTCGGCGGCCGAGTAGGATTCAGTTGTCGCCGCTGGTTTGGCTTGCTGTGCGGCAGGTTTGGAGGACGGTGTGGCCTTCTCAGCCGGCTGCGGCATGCGCGGGGCAGGCGGCGGCAGGTCGCCAAACAGATCGGTCGAGTCGGTCATTCAATCCTCAGGAGGCTCAAGGGCAGCGAATCAGCGTCAAACAATGCCACGGATGTTGTGTTCATGCGACCCGCTGGCCAATTTTGCGTTACGGCGATTTCAGGTTGCGGACGTGAACAAATTGCTAACCATAGGCAAGAATTGTCCCGAAACTGCACAGGCTTTACGCGTCTCTTTAGGATTTTCCCTGATGATGGCCTGAAGCGGAAAACCGCAAACGCACAGGGGCACAGCGTGAAGGGCAAACTCATACCAATGGTCGGATTGGCTGTCGTGTTCGGCGGCCTGTCGATTTTCATCGCCGACCGGTTTGTAAAGTCGCAGACGGTTGCTCCGGCACCTGCCGCTGACACCGCCGCTGCTGCGTCTTTGCCAGCCGTAGAAACGCGCAAATTGCTCGTTGCCTCGACTGCGCTGAAATACGGCATGGAAATTACGCCGGAGTCCGTGCAGGAAGTTGACTGGCCGGCCAATGCGCTGCCTGAGGGTTCATTCAGTTCGATCGCCGAGTTGACCGAGGGTGGAAAGCGGCTGGTGCTAGCGCCCATGGCTCCGAACGAACCTGTTCTGTTGTCGAAGCTTTCCGGCAAGGATGGCCGCGCGTCGCTGTCCAACCTTTTGGAATCCGGCAAGCGCGCCGTGTCAATCCGCGTCGATGACATCACCGGTGTTGCCGGCTTCGTCACACCGGGCGACCGTGTGGACGTGCTCTTGACGCGTCAAAAGAATGCCGCACCCGTGCAGTCTTCAGCAGGGTCAGAAGAGGTGACTGCCGCAACACCGGTTTCAGAGCTGGCGTCGGAAGTCATTTTGCAGAATGTCAAAGTGTTGACCACCGACCAAAGCGCAGACCAGTCTTCGGTTCAGGCCGCTATCGCACGCTCGATCACGGTTGAAGTGTCTACCGATGATGCCCAGAAAGTGGCGCTCGCACAGCAGCTTGGCACGCTTTATCTTTTGCTTCGCTCGGCAGGTGATGCCGCGGCGGCGAATGATGCAACGTTCTCCTCATCCAATCTCGACAAGCAACAGGCCAAGCCGGTCGCAGCGTCGGCGCTTGCCGCGCCGTCCATTCTTTCGATTGAAAACGAGGGCCCGAAATACAAGTCACTGGTCGTGACACGCGGCCATGTCGAAGAGACATTTTCGGTCATTGACGAACAAGGCAACCAGATCAAGGCGTCTGCGGGCGCAAACAACTGATCGCTTTTACAAAGCGGCAAACGGACTTAGGGGCATAAAATGCGGGCTGGGGGATTGGGGAAACTGGTGGGGATCGGACTGGCTGTTGCCGGGCTTGCCGCACCGATGGCTGTGGCAACGAACGCACGCGCTGACGATGGCGTCATCAACATCGTTGCGGGCAAGACCAAGTCGATCAAGATCGCCAAGGGCAAGCCCAAAACCATCAGGCTCGACCAGGGCTTTGCCGAAATTGTTGTCGGCGATCCGGAAGTGGCCAATGTCACCCCGCTCACCAACCAGTCATTTTACGTGCTTGGCCACAAGCTCGGCACCACCGGCATCGCGTTGTTTGATGAAAACAAGAAGCTTATGGGTTCGGTCGATGTTGAGGTGACCTATGACACCCAGCAACTGAATGCCGCCATTCAGCAGAATGTGCCCGACTCAAATATCAAAGCCTCCAGTGCCAATGGCCAGATCGTTTTGTCAGGCGCGGCCAAGGACAAGGTCGGTGCCGAGAAGGCCAAGAAGATCGCCAAGCAATTCAATGAGGGCAATGATGTCATCGACTCGGTGAACATCACTTCCTCGCAGCAAGTTCAATTGCAGGTCCGGTTCATCGAAATCAACCGCCAGTCGATCACCAAACTTGGTGTGAAGGCGGGTGCGAATTTCATTCAGGGCATCGGCGGCGCTGCGGCGATGTTTGACGGCTTTACCGACCAGACATTGGCGGGCAACGGTCAAATCATCGGCCAGTTCGTCATGCCCGGCCTTCAGATCGACGCGCAGATTGACGCGCTGGAAGATCGCGGCCTTGCGCGGCGTTTGGCTGAGCCCAATCTTGTCGCGCGGTCCGGCGAAAAGGCCAGCTTCCTTGCCGGTGGCGAATTTCCGATACCGGTCGCCCAGAGCGGCGGCGCTGTGACCATCGAATTCAAGAAATATGGTGTCGGGCTCGAATTCACACCCACAGTGCTTGCCGATGGCTTGATCGCGCTCGATATCGCACCGGAGGTATCGTCCATCGACACGACGAACTCTTACAAAACACCGGGCGGCATTGCCATTCCCGGCTTCAGCGTCCGCCGTGCACAGACTTCAGTTGATCTGAAAAGCGGGCAGAGCTTCATGATGGCCGGTCTGTTGCAGACCTTCAACGATGTCGGCATCGAGCGCACGCCCGGCATTGGCAAAACACCAATTTTGGGTTCGCTGTTTTCCAGCAAGAATTACCAGCGCCGCGAGACTGATCTCGTCATTATCGTGACGCCCCATCTGGTTCGCCCGGTTGATCCGTCAAAGCAGATGGCAACGCCGTTCGACAGCACATTGCCGCCCAGCAGCAACGATTTGTTCCTTGCCAATGTCGATGAAATCAAGGTCTCGGACATCAATCGGGCCAAGGGGAGCGCTGCCAAAAATGCGGCTGTTCCGGGCGCGGGGCACTTCCTAGACCTGTCAGAACCCAAGTGAAAGGCATCTGATCGTGAACCGTATTCTCCTTGTTTCACTTCTCGCCGCCAGTGCGCTGCTTGCCAGCTGTGCGAAGGAAGACTCCTTGCGCACCGAAGGCATCACCCTTGGTGTCGGTGACTCCGTTGCGCGCAATACGGCGCTGCAGGTGATTGATCCATGGCCCGCCGGAGTTGAGGATACAGAGCTTCTCATTCCGAATGAGCGCGGCGGCAAAGACGGCAGCACACCGGCGACGGCTGCGCCGGCAACCAGCGCAAATCCATAAAAACAAGAAAAGCAAGAGCAGCTAGAAAAGCAGGGCAGGGACATGAGCGAAGCATCATCAAAACGGATTGCAATTGTTTCTCAGGACGCATCGTTCGTCCAGGAA
>JANMQE010000226.1:0-17168 GCA_031370195.1 Phyllobacteriaceae bacterium | reverse complement strand
TTCTACAATGTCGCGCCGGAAAACAAGCTGCGCGTCATCGCCCCGGATGTTGGCGGTGGTTTCGGGTCGAAGATTTATATCTATCCGGAAGAAATCGTCTGCCTCTGGGCGTCGAAGAAAACCGGTGTGCCGGTCAAGTGGAACTCGGACCGCACCGAAGCCTTTCTCACCGATGCGCATGGCCGTGACCATGTGACCCATGTCGAGATGGCGTTCGACAAGAACAACAACATTCTCGGTCTGAAGGTTGATACGATTGCGAACCTTGGCGCTTACATGTCGCTGTTCTCTTCCGCCACGCCGACATATCTTTATGCCACGCTGCTGTCGGGCCAATACAACATCCCCGCGATCCACGCCAATGTGCGCACTGTCTATACCAACACAGCGCCTGTGGATGCCTATCGCGGGGCAGGCCGCCCGGAAGCGACATTCGTGATGGAACGGACGATGGAGACGGCGGCGCGCGAACTTGGCGTGTCACCGACTGATCTGCGCCGCCAGAACTTTGTGACATCCTTCCCGCATCAGACGCCTGTCATCATGTGTTACGACGCGGGTGATTTCGGCGCCTCGCTTGATGCGGCGATGAAGACGTCTGACTATGCCGGTTTTGCCAAACGCAAGGCCAAGGCTGCCAAGGAAGGCAAGCTGCGCGGCATTGGCATGAGCTGTTATATCGAAGCATGCGGCATTGCGCCGTCGGCTGCGGTGGGCTCGCTTGGTGCGGGCGTCGGGCTGTGGGAATCAGCGGAAGTGCGCGTCAATGCTGTGGGCACTGTTGAGGTTCTCACCGGTTCGCACAGCCACGGTCAAGGCCATGAAACCACGTTTGCGCAGTTGGTCACGGAACGCTTCGGCATTCCCGGTGCCAATGTGAACATCGTCCATGGCGACACTGACAAGGTGCAGATGGGCATGGGCACCTATGGTTCGCGCTCCGGTGCAGTCGGCATGTCGGCCATTGTCAAGGCGCTCGACAAGGTTGAAGCCAAGGCGAAGAAGATTGCCGCCCACCTTATGGAAGCCGATGAAGGTGACATCGTGATTGAAAACGGCGAGTTGAAGGTGGCCGGAACGGACAAGAAAGTGCCGTGGTTCCAGATGGCGTTGTCTGCCTACACGGCGCACAATCTGCCGTCGGGCATGGAGCCGGGGTTGAAGGAAGGTGCGTTCTATGATCCGTCCAACTTCACGTTCCCTGCCGGTTGTTACATCTGCGAGGTTGAAGTTGATCCGGATACCGGCACGACCAAAATCATCCAGTTTGTTGCGGCCGATGATTTCGGCAATATCATCAATCCGATGATTGTCGAGGGCCAGGTGCATGGCGGTCTGGCGCAGGGCATCGGCCAGGCATTGCTGGAAGGCGCGCATTACGATGAAACCGGCCAGCTGCAAACGGCAAGCTACATGGACTACTGCATGCCGCGTGCGCAGGACTTGCCGTTCTACGATGTATCAAACACCGTAACGCCATGCCCGAGCAATCCACTTGGAATCAAGGGATGCGGGGAGGCGGGAGCCATCGGTTCGCCGCCTGCTGTCATCAACGCCATCACGGACGCCATCGGCAACAACAATTTGAGCATGCCTGCCACGCCGCTCGCGGTTTGGAATGCAATCCAGGCAGCACGTTAAGGAGAAAGAGCCATGTACGAGACCAATTATCATCGCGCTTCCTCCGTCTCTGACGCCGTGAAGCTTATGAAAAAGGCTGAGGATCCCAAGATCCTCGCCGGCGGCATGACGCTGATTCCAACCATGAAGCAGCGCCTCGCCTCACCGTCCGATCTTGTGGACATCACGAGAATTGCCGACCTGTCCGGAATCAAAGTATCCGGCAAGACGGTGACCATCGGCGCGGCGACAACGCACTTTGATGTGTCGACCAACGAGAAGCTTGCCAAAGTCTGTCCGGCGCTTTGTGCGCTTGCCAGCCATATCGGCGATCCGCATGTGCGCTACCGTGGCACCATTGGCGGTTCGATCGCCAACAATGACCCGGCGGCCGATTATCCTTCGGCGTTGCTGGCGATGGGCGCGACGATCATCACTGACAAGCGGACGATCCCTGCCGGCAAGTTCTTCAAGGGACTGTTTGAAACATCGCTGAAGGACGGCGAGATTGTCACGGCTATCGAGTTTACCGCTCCCGCAAAGGCGGCCTACTCGAAATTCCCCAACCCTGCCTCGCGCTACGCCATGACCGGCGTGTTTGTCGTCAAGGACAAGGATGGTGTGAAAGTGGCGGTGACGGGTGCCGGTGAAAGCGGCGTGTTCCGACACAAGGGGCTTGAGGCTGCACTCGACAAGAAATTTGATGCGGCGTCTGTTGATGCGGTCAAAGTCGATGCCAAAGGCCTGATGAGCGACATGCATGCCACCGCCGACTATCGTGCGGCATTGATCAAGGTCATGACGAAGCGGGCGGTTGCGGCTGCCGCATAACATATTTCCACAGCCATCGATTGCGGGGCTTTTTGGCTCCGCATTCATTCAATCCTGATTTGTTCAGAGCTGATCTTGCGGTCGGCGCTGTCAACATAGATCACAGAGAGCAATTTGGTGTCCGGCTTTACTTTCAGCGTGGCGCGCTTTTGCGACGTGGTTGTTGGTGAGCGGATCATTTGACTGTCGCGCGTATCCAAATGAACCACGACCGGCTCCTCGTTTGCCTTGATTTGGCCGTAGCTGCAAATCGGGGCGTGCAGGAGAATCCTGCCAAGACTATATCCACTCCCGGCACCTGACAGCTTTGCGGTGAAAATCACCCGCTCGGGACCCACCCGGCGCGCGGTGGCATCACAGGGTGACTCCGGCGCTGCGTCTGTGGTGAAATAGTCGGCGACTGCGGACTTCAGAAAAGACTTTACGTTCAAAATCATGCGTATGCTCCGGCTTACATTTTCCGCTTGCCAGACGGAAGATGATTGCGCAATGAATTTTAGCGTTGTGTGTTTAGTCTAATTCAGCAAGCTTGACTTGGTCAACGACATCGACTTGCAGTTGTTAACGCGGCAGACCTTCTATTGCAATAATCGGGTACGAAATTATGGCTTCAAAGACTATCATCGCGCCTTCCATCCTTGCTGCCGACTTTTCAAAACTTGGTGATGAGGTGGAAGCCGTGATTCGCGCCGGGGCGGACTGGATTCATCTGGATGTGATGGACGGACATTTTGTGCCGAACATCACCTTCGGCCCGCCTGTCATCAAGGCATTGCGTAACCGGACCACGGCGGTGTTTGACTGTCACTTGATGATCGCGCCTGCCGATCCGTTTATCGCGGCTTTTGCCGACGCGGGGTGCGATATCATTACTGTTCACGCGGAAGCGGGGCCGCATCTCGACCGGTCGTTGCAGGCGATCAAGAATTTCGGCAAGAAGGCCGGTGTGTCGCTCAATCCTGCCACGCCCGAAAGCGTTATCGAGCATGTGCTTGACCGGCTCGATCTTGTGCTGGTGATGACGGTCAATCCGGGCTTTGGCGGTCAAGCGTTTATTCCCGCGATGGTCGAGAAGGTGCGGCGCATCAAGGCGATGATCGGCAACCGCCCGATCCACATCGAGATCGACGGCGGCGTCACGCCGCAGACTGCACCGTTGGTAACAGCAGCGGGTGCGAATGTTTTGGTTGCCGGTTCAGCGATTTTCAGCGCGGGTAGCGAAGCTGGCTATCGCAAGGCGATCAGCGATTTGCGCGCGGCAGCGGGCGATATCTGAGCGGTTTTCATACGCGATCCGCGCACGATTCGAGCGCCCTCACCAGACAAACGCATCCGTATCCGAGCGGCGTCCGAGCATCATGCAATCAGCCACCAGTTCGAGCGGCGAGCCGTCCATTTCCGATTTGCCGGACTTCACGAGCTGCGCAAAGCGGGCGTAGATTTCTTCATACTCTTCGCTTGGCGCAGCGACCGTCTCAACGCCGTTCACCGATAGCCGCGTGCCACCAAAGGTGAGCTTGAGTTTGTGCGTGGCGGTGTCAACGTCAATGTTCCACGACTGCTCGCCTTTCTGACGCCAGTCAAACTCGGCAGTCAGGTCAGCATCGCCGCCATCTGCCGCGTGGAACTTGATGGTGGCGGCAATCGGGGTGAAGCGATTTGACGGGGTGATGAGATTGGCTTCGCTGACGAATATTGGGTGGGGCAGAATTTCCGTGACGATGGACAGTGCATTGATGCCCGGGTCGAACACGCCAAAGCCGCCCGGCTCCCAGATCCATTCCTGACCGGGGTGCCATTGCCAGACGCTCTCTTTCCACGACACGTGAAGCCGCGTAACCTTCTGGCCGGCAAGGATTTTCTTCGCCTCGACAACGGCGGCGTTAAAGCGTGAGTGCCAGGTCTGGAAGGCGACCTTGCCGGACGCGGCGGCGCGGGCCTTGAGGTCTGCATATTCGGAAATCGTCGGTGTCGGCGGCTTTTCGAGGAGCAGATGAACGCCCGCTTCAAGGCATTCCAGCGCGATGTTGCGGCGGACGGACGGTGGCGTGCAAATGGCAACAGCATCAAGTTTGACCGACTGCAACATGTCCGCCGGGGCCTTGAACCCCGGGACGCCAAGGTCAGACGGGCGCGATGAGACTACGGCGGCGAGTTTGAAGTCGCTGTTTTTGGCAATGCAGGGCAGATGCTGGTCCTGCGCGATTTTGCCAAGTCCGATAACGCCAATGGAAATTGTCACGCTTGGTCTCCTTTACATTTGCCCAGTCGCATAGCAGAAGTTTGCCGGGTTTTGCCAGCGATGTCGTTGCGTGCGACGGCTTGCTGTTGGCATTTGGAGGAGCATTTCAAATGAGCGGTTATATTCTTGCCATCGACCAGGGCACGACGTCTACGCGCGCCATTGTGTTTGACAAAACCATGCATCCGGTAGGCAGCGGCCAAAAAGAGTTCGCGCAAGTGTTTCCGCAGTCGGGCTGGGTGGAGCATGATCCGGAGGAAATCTGGAAAACCGTACTGTTTGCGGTAAAAACAGCGCTCAAAAAGGCCAACGTTGAAGCGTCAGACATATCCGCCATTGGCATCACCAACCAGCGCGAAACCGTCGTTGTCTGGGACAAGGCCACGGACAAGGCCATACACAATGCGATTGTGTGGCAGGACCGGCGCACGTCCGCCTTTTGCCAAAAGCTCAAGAAGAAGGGGCTTGAACCGCTCTTTACGAAGAAAACCGGACTGCTGCTTGATCCGTATTTCTCCGGCACCAAGCTGTCGTGGCTGCTCGACAAGGTTCCGGGAGCCCGCAAACGTGCGGCAAAGGGCGAGCTGCTTTTTGGGACGATTGACAGTTTTCTGATCTGGCGGCTGACGGGCGGAAAGGTTCACGCCACCGATGCGACCAATGCGTCGCGCACGCTGATGTATAATATCGCCGCGAATGCGTGGGACGCGGAGTTGCTGAAAATCCTCAATATTCCCGCAGTGATGCTGCCGGAAGTCAAGGATTGCGCTGATGATTTCGGCGTGACGGATCCAAGCCTGTTCGGAGCGGCGATACCGATATTGGGGGTGGCGGGTGACCAGCAGGCAGCGACCATCGGGCAGGCCTGTTTTGAGCCGGGGATGATGAAATCGACCTATGGCACAGGCTGCTTTGCGCTCTTGAATACCGGCGCGGACATGGTGCGGTCGAAGAGCCGGATGCTGACGACCATTGCCTACAGGCTAGACGGCAAGACTACCTATGCGCTTGAAGGCTCGATCTTCATTGCAGGCGCGGGCGTGCAATGGCTGCGCGATGGTTTGAAGATCATCAAGACTGCATCAGAGACTGGCACACTTGCCGAGAACGCTGACCCGACGCAGGATGTGATTGTTGTGCCGGCGTTTGTCGGCCTTGGTGCACCCTGGTGGGATGCCGAGGCGCGCGGTGCTGTGTACGGCCTGACGCGCAATTCCGGTCCGGCAGAGATTGCCAAGGCAACGCTTGAGGCCGTCGCCTACCAGACGCATGACTTGATCTCGGCGATGCGCAAGGACTGGAAGGGCGGAACATCGAAGACCGTGTTGCGCGTTGATGGCGGGATGACGGCGTCCGACTGGACGATGCAGCGCCTTTCCGACATTCTTGATGCGCCGGTTGACCGGCCGTTGGTGATGGAGACAACGGCGCTTGGCGCGGCATGGCTTGCAGGCTCGCGTGCCGGCGTCTGGCCGAAGCAGGCGGCATTTGCCAAATCGTGGAAAGCACAGAAGCGGTTTGAACCGGCAATGGACGGCAAGATGCGCAACGCCAAGCTCAAGTCGTGGGCAAAGGCGGTGCAGCGGACGTTGAGCTGACAGAGTTCTCAAACGAGAGGGGCACAAAGGCGAAAAGCCCAACCAACTCAAGGCAGTCTCGTCAACAAGCTCTTCAAATACGTTCCGTAGTCTGTCTTTTCGAAGAGTTTCGCACGATCTTCCAGCTGTTCAGCGTTTATCCATCCGCTGTGGAACGCAATTTCTTCCGGGCATCCGACTTGAAGCCCTTGGCGCTTTTGTAGTGTGCGGACAAAATTGGCGGCGTCGATCAGGCTGTCATGGGTGCCTGTGTCAAGCCAGGCAAAACCGCGACCGAGCTTTTCCACCGACAGGCTTCCTTCTTGCAGGTACATCTCCAGAAGCGCTGTGATTTCGAGCTCTCCACGGGCCGAAGGCTGCACCTTCGCCGCACGCTCGGGGGCTTTGCCGTCGAGAAAATAAAGTCCGGTCACCGCATAGTTCGAAGCTGGACGGTCCGGCTTCTCGACGATTGAGTTCGCCATACCATTGGCATCGAAGCCAACCACACCATAGCGTTCCGGCTCTGCCACCTGATAACCGAAGATGGTTCCACCGTTCACTCTGTCGCTTGCGGTCAACAACTTTCCGGGCAGGTCATGGCCAAAAAAGATGTTGTCTCCCAGAACCAGCGCTGAAGGCGCGCCATTCAGAAACTCCTCGGACAGAGTAAAGGCCTGTGCCAGACCATCGGGTTTCGGCTGGGAAATATAGGTGAAGTTGCAACCCCATTGCGAGCCGTCCTGCATCACTCTCTTGAATTGGTCGAGATGATCGGGTGTGGTGACGATGGCGATGTCGCGGATGCCGCTCAGCATCAATACCGTCAGCGGGTAATAGATCATTGGCTTGTCGTAAATTGGCAGCAGCTGTTTCGAGATACCGATGGTGGTCGGATAAAGCCGCGTTCCTGAGCCGCCCGCCAGCAGGATTCCCTTGCGTTGCTTCATCTCAGATTGCCTTCAACTTGTTGAGAACGTTGGACAGTCCAATGCGCCAGTCCGGCCGACTCAAGCCAAATTCTGCTGTGAGACTAGAGCAGTCAAGCCGCGAGTTGGCGGGCCTCGCCGACGGTGTTGGATAGTCGGAAGCGGGTATGTCTTCAACGAACGTGTTTTGCCCTGTCATTGAATAGACGGCGCGAGCAAAGTCAGCCCATGAGACATCCGGAGTGCCGGAGAAATGGTAGGTTCCGGATTTTTCGGGGTGCCGCGCCAAAACGCCAGCAATTGCAAGACAGGCCTCCGCGATGGCCTCTGCGGGGGTTGGGCCGCCGAACTGGTCATTCACCACGCGCAAGCGGTCCCGCGTTTGCGTCAGCCGCAATATTGTTTTGACGAAGTTTGCGCCATGCGCCGAGAAGATCCACGATGTGCGCAAAATGGCATAAACGCCGCCTGCGGACCGGACGCCGACCTCACCGGCCAATTTGGATTTGCCATAGGCGTTGACAGGATGTGCGTCGTCTTGTGGCTTCCAAGCGGCTGCGCCTGTTCCGTCAAAAACGTAGTCTGTCGAGATATGGACAAACGGGATGTTCAACAGGGCTGCGGTTCTGGCCATGGCCGCCGGTGCAGCGCCGTTGATCACCATGGCGGACGGATCATCTTCTGCCTTGTCAACCGAAGTAAACGCTGCAGCGTTGATGACCGCATCTGGTTTCATTTCGGCAATCAGCGCCGAACAGCTTTCAGGTTGGGCCAGATCGGCCCGGTCACGCCCGACTGCTGTTACACCGGCCATGCGTTGCAATGCGCTGCCAACCTGGCCGGTCTTGCCGAAGACAAGTATTTTCATGCCGATTGGCCCAATCGCTGGCCGACACCGGGTCGCTGTTGCAGCGGTTTCCACCATGCCTCGTTTGCAAGATACCATGTCACAGTTTTCTCGAGGCCTTTCTGCAAAGCGACAGAAGGCTTCCAGCCCAGTTCGGCGCGGATACGCGAAGCATCAACTGCATAGCGCATGTCATGGCCGGGGCGGTCGGGCACAAAGGTGATCAGGTTGGAATAAGGCGTTGGTCTTGGCAGCTTCTCGTCGAGAATGGCACAGATCAGATGGGCCAGATCAATGTTCCGCGTCTCGTTTTCACCACCGATGTTGTAAGTCTGGCCAGGCTGGCCTTCAACAAGCACTGCCAACAACGCATCGGCATGATCTTCGACATGAAGCCAATCCCGCACGTTCGCCCCCGTGCCATAAATGGGCAACGGTTTGCCTGCCAAGGCGTTCAGGATGAGGACCGGGATCAACTTCTCCGGAAACTGGAACGGGCCGTAATTGTTCGAGCAATTGCTGATGACGACCGGCAAGCCATATGTCTTATGCCAGGCGCGGACCAGATGATCACTTGCCGCTTTTGATGCGGCGTAAGGACTGTTTGGCGCGAAGGGTGTTTCCTCAGTGAATTTTCCAGTCTCGCCCAAGCTTCCGTAGACTTCGTCCGTTGAGACATGATGGACCCGGAAATCCGCCGGTCTGCCGCATTCAACCCAGTATTTTCGGGCGGACTCAAGCACAGAGTATGTGCCAACAATATTGGTTTGAATGAAATTGTCCGGGCCGTCAATTGAACGATCCACATGGCTTTCTGCGGCCAGATGCATCACTGCATCGGGCTTGTGACGGGCAAATATTTCTTCGAGGCCAGTGTGATTGCAAATGTCCGCGTGCTCGAATTTGTAGTTCGGGCTGGTTGCCACGCTTTCGATGTTCTTGAGGCAGCCGGCATAAGTCAGCGCATCGACGTTGACTATCGAATGTCCGTCCGCGATGGCCCGGCGCACGACTGCGGATCCGATAAAGCCAGCACCGCCGGTAACAAGAATCTTCATCCGCTTATCCCAGGTAGTCGAAGGGGGAGGTGACATCGCGCAATCTTGGCCCTGCCTTGTCTTTGGCTGACAGGATCAGATCTGCGTGATCCATGCCCCAGTCAATTGCAACATCCGGATCATCAAAGCGTATCACGCCATCGTATTGCGGGGCATAGTGATCTGAGCATTTATAAACAATCTCCGTGTCAGGCTCCAGCGTGATAAAGCCGTGCAGGAAACCGATTGGTATCATCAGCTGATTGCCGTTTTCAAAACTCAGCTCTTCGCTGATCCATTTTCCAAAATTTGGTGAACCATTCCGGATGTCAACAGCGACATCAAGCAAGCGCCCCCTGCTGCATCGAACCAGCTTTGCCTGCGCATGAGGCGGCGACTGATAGTGAAGGCCGCGAATTGTGCCGCGACTTTTTGAAAAGGAGTGGTTGTCCTGCACAAAGTTCACATGAAACCCGTGCTCTGCCATTGTGTTGCTGTTCCAGCTTTCGCTGAAAAAACCACGGTCGTCAGCAAACCTTGAGGGCGTCAGTATGAAGACGTCAGGAATTTTTGTGGCTTGAATTTCCATTGTATTCTTCTGTGGACGTGATTGTCTGTAAGGACGAACAGCGTGTGAATTCCCATGTAACGGGAAAATGCCAAAATGCTTGTGTGCTGCCAAGGGAATATTGCCGCTCGCGTGTCAACAAACATCAAGTGCCGCCCCGTTTGACTTTTGGCGACATTCCAAATTGCTGACTCTGCAATTCGATGGTATTTTGTATCATGACCAAACTTGAGCAAATCGAACAATCCGTGGCGGCGCTCTCGAATGCCGAGATGAAGAAGTTCGCCCTATGGTTTGCCGAACTGCGGGCAGACATGTGGGACCGGCAAATAGAGACTGACGCAAAGGCCGGACGGTTCGATCCGCTCGCGGCGAAGGCGATTGCTGAAATTGTCGCAGGAAAAGTCCACCCGCTTTGACTGGGTATCAATCAGTCGGTCGCGGATTGTCATGCGGAACAGAAACAAAACCTTGGGAAACGAATGGTGGGCGTAACAGGGATTGAACCTGTGACCCCTACAATGTCAATAAAATGCCATGACTTCTTTCGATTTCCCGATAGATAATTAAATATAATAATTTCAATATGATAACTGCTGTATAATTCCCACGCATGCCCGTTGGGTATGGCATTTTCCCGAATTCCTGCTTACTATGTGCTTACTGGAATGCAGGAAGCAAAGCCCACGCGGCTGTCAAAGAAGGCCATCGACGAGATAAAGCCGACCGACAAAGACCATTTTGTTTGGGACGATGACTTGGCTGGGTTCGGTATGAAGATAACGCCATCGGGCAAGAAGGTCTTTGTCCTACAAGCGCGCCTGAATGGGCAATCCCGGCGCGTCACCATTGGAACATTTGGCAGCCCGTGGTCGCCTGATCAGGCGCGCACAGAGGCACTGCGGCTGCTGGGCGAGGTCTCCAAGGGAGTTGATCCGATGGATGCAAAGCGAGCAGTCCGGGCGGATTTGACGATTGCCGAGCTCTCTGAGCGCTATTGGAAAGCATCCAAAGTCCATAAGAAGCCAAACACTTTGGCCTGTGAAGCGACAACGCTGCGCCGGCACATATTGCCCCTCTTGGGGAAAACGAAGACCGCCAGCCTTCAGCGCCATGCCGTGCAGAAGTTTCTTGGCGATGTGGCAAGCGGCAAAACCATGTTGGACGCCCGAACGGGATTTCGGGGCAGGGCCATTGTCAAAGGCGGGCAAGGCACGGCTAACCGGTCCTGCGCCATGCTGTCCTCAATGTTGTCGTATGCAGTTGAGATTGGTCTTCGCAAAGACAATCCGGCCATTGGCATCAAGAAGTTCAAGCTCAAGAAGCACGACCGCTATCTCAGCGCCGAAGAACTTGAGCGGATCGGGCTGGCGATGAAGTCCGTCGAGGACGATGGCGCCAGTCTGTTCGCGATTGCCGCCATTCGGTTTCTTCTGCTTTCCGGCTGTCGGAAGAATGACGCGTTGACGCTGCAATGGTCGTGGATCGACTGGGATCACAATCTGCCCAAGCTGACTGACAGCAAGACCGGGCAAAAGAACCTGATGCTCGGTGAAGGCGTGATGGACTTTCTGAAAACCTTGCCGCGACTGACTGGTTCACCGCTGGTGTTCCCGTCAGCGTCGAGTGGGTATGTCCCAATCAGTTTGCAGAAGGTTTGGAACAAGGTCCGTATTACCGCCGGGTTGAGTGACCTGAGGCTCCATGACTTGCGGCACAATTTTGCGAGCTCTGCTGTGTCGTCCGGACAGAGCCTATACATCGTCGGAAAACTCCTCGGCCACACCCAGGCACAGACGACCCAGCGCTACGCGCATCTGGCATCAGACCCAGTTCAAGCCGCAGCGGATAACGTTGCTGCGGAACTTGGGCGGAAGATTGGAAAATGACATTTGCAGGACGTCATTGTGGTGCTGAACCAACTTTTAATCAGTAGGTCTAGGGTTCGACCCCTGCGCGCTCACCATCTCAAACATTGCGCGACGGACAGAAGATCCGCGAATTTATGACGGCGCGACGTGACGCAACATTTGCTTGCGACGGATCGTTTGCCAAATCAATCCATTGGTTTCACATTGTAAAACGATTTTCAGTTACCGGAAGGTGCCCGGTGCCGGATCAAAAGGAGGATCATCCCATGTCAGAACCGATGCGAGTTCTTTACGATCCCGAGCCCCGCAGCAACGCAGAGATATTTTCGCCCCGGACACACACCGCGTTTCACACCGCTTTCGATGTCATCGAATGGCAAGGCGAAGACCGCGACGACTTCTACGCCCGCCACCTGCCAGAAACGGATATCTTGGTAAGCCAGCAGCCTATGGGCCGCGATCGGCTGAACCTCGCACAGCGGTTGCGTGCAATTTTTAACGTCGAGACCAATTTTCTGCCCAATATCGATTACGAAGAGTGTTTCCGACGTGGCATCCATGTGCTGGCACCCGGTGCGGTTTTTGCTCTTCCCGTGGCCGAAATGGCGCTTGGAATGGCCCTGTCGCTGGCGCGCAACATCCACGGCGAGCATGCTGCCTTTCTGCGGGGCGAGGAGAAATGGCTGTTCGATGGCAATAAGGAGAGCGAGCTTTTGACCGGATCGAAGGTCGGTATTATTGGCTTTGGCGACCTCGGCCGGACGCTGCATAGGCTGGTCCAACCCTTTGGCTGCAGGGTGCAGGCGCATGACCCGTGGCTGCCGGAAGGGCATCTGCGGCGCCTCGGGGTGGAACCGGCCGGATTCGAGACAGTGATGCGCGAGAACCGGTTCATTTTTGTTATGGCCGCCATCACCACCGAAAATCGCGGCATGATCGACGCAAAGGCGCTGGGAATGATGCAAGCGGGTGCCAATCTTTTGCTGATGTCTCGCGCGGCCGCGGTCGATTTCCCCGCCCTTTGCGCGGCGGCGGCCTCAGGCCGGATCAGGGTTGCAACGGATGTATTTCCTTCAGAACCGCTGCCTTTGGACGATTCAATCCGATCCGTGCCCAATATCCTCTTCTCGCCGCATAGGGCTGGGGCGCTAACGCTCGCCTTGCGCGAGATCGGCGACAGGGTGCTTGAGGACATGGACCTGATCGCGCGCGGCCTCGCACCTGTCGCCTGCCGCCGGGCTGAACGCGAAACGGCTGCGCGCTTCAGGTCCATTCCGGTTGGTCTTCCAAAATCAAACTGATTTTTGCTTGGGAATTGAATAACCAGACCTAGGCAGGCTCACAGCGAATAAAAGGCGCCGCGCCCCTGTGATTTCTTGATTGCGCTACCCTTTCGTCCGCCATTGACGCGCTGAATATTTGCCAGTGCGCGAATTTTTCGCGCCGCCGCAGAACGCCGCAAATACCCGACGATAATGGATGACAAACCTTACCATGACGTGCTTAACTGTTATAACAGTTCTATGCATGGTGCCAAAGCGACCACGCCAATAAGTCACGCAAAGTGATAACGCCAAACCAACTTGGGAGAGACTACGAAAATGAAACGCATTTCAAGACGCACTCTGATTTCTGCCTTCGCCGCAATTGCACTGGCGGGCAGTTCAACCGCAGCCCTTGCCGCTGACAAGATCTTGGCCTCGGTGCCGGGCCTCAGCTTTCCCTTTTTCGTGCATATGATGAATGCCTTCAAGGCTGAAATTACCAAGCAAGGCTATGAGCCGGTCGAAAGCGATGGCCAAGTGTCTTCGCCGAAGCAAACCGCCGATATTGAAGCCGCCATTACCCAAGGCGTAAAAGGCATCGTCATTAGCCCAAATGAAGTTGACGCTATGGCACCTGCGTTGCAGCAGGCTGTCGAAGCCGGTATTCCCGTTGTGACAGTAGATCGCCGAGTGCCATCGGTTGAGGGCATTCTCGCCCACATCGGCGCTGACAACGTGAAGGGCGGCGAGGCCCAGGGTAATCTCATTGTGTCGATGTTCCCTGACGGTGCAACCATCGTTAACTTACAGGGCCAGTCTGGTGCGTCACCCGCCATTGACCGCAACAAGGGCCTTCACAATGTGCTTGACGGCATGGCCGACAAGTACAAGATCGTGTTTGAACAAACAGCGGGCTTTGCCCGTGACAAGGGTCTGTCAGTGACAGAAGCCGCGCTCTCTGCTCTGCCTGAAGCACCGAAAGTCATTGTGGCTGCCAACGACGATATGGCACTTGGTGCGATGGAAGCAGTGAAGGCGCGTGGACTGACCGGCATCGTGATCATCGGTTTTGACGCTTTGCCAGAAGCCTTGGCCCAAGTGCGCGATGGTGGCCTCACCGCAACAATCGAACAGTTCCCGGGTCAGCAGAGCGCGCTTGGTGTACAGACCCTGACGGCTTTCCTGAAGGATGGCACCAAGCCTAAGGAGCAGGTTCTGCTTCTCACGCCAGTGGCGGTCACCAAGGACAATCTCAGCATCGCCGAACGCATGGGCGAAGTGAAATAACCCCCTCCTCTAAACTTAGCTGGCCGGAGCAATCCGGCCAGAATTGCAAACACGCATGACAATGGCTGAAACCTTCCGCCCAACGCTTCGCATGACGGGGATCTCCAAATCGTTTCCCGGCGTAAAGGCGCTGGAGAACGTAGACTTTGCCGTGGGTGCCGCAGAAATCCACGCCTTCCTTGGCGAGAATGGCGCAGGCAAGTCCACCCTGCTGAAAATCCTGTCCGGCGCACAAGCTCCGGACACCGGCACCATCACACTGGATGACAAGCCTGTCATCTTTGCTTCGCCGCAGGACGCCCAAAAACACGGCATCGTCACCATCTATCAGGAATTCACCCTTGCGCCTGACATGACGATTGCCGAGAATGTCTTCGTTGGCCGCGAGCCTGGTTCGCGCTTCTTCGTCAACCACGGGAAGATGGAAGAGGAGACACGCAAACTGTCAAAGCGCATTGGTCTTGACCGCGAACCATCGACCCGGGTGCGTGACCTTGCTGTCGCAGAACAGCAGATGGTTGAAATCGCCCGCGCGCTTTCCATGAAATCGCGCATAATCGTTATGGATGAACCCACGTCGGCCTTGAGCCGTGCCGAAGTTGAAAAGCTTTACGTCATCGTAAGGGCATTAAAGGCCGAGGGCATCTCCACTATTTTCGTCACCCACCGTCTCGAAGAAGTCTTCGAGATCTGCGACCGCTATACCGTCTTGCGTGACGGCCGTCATGTTGGGGCCGGTTTAGTGGGCGAAACTTCCATCGAAGACATTATACGCATGATGGTTGGCCGCGAGGTCGGCCTGTTGGCTCAGCGCAAAGGCACGACTGCACAAGACGCTGTGGCACTTGAAGTCAAAAACCTCTTGCGCCGCCGCAAGGCCACCGATTCAAGCGCCATCGAATTGCATGGCATCTCCTTTAAAGTACACAAAGGCGAAATCTTGGGAATAGCAGGGTTGGTTGGCGCAGGCCGCACAGAATCCGTTCGTGCCATCTTTGGTGCTGATCGTCTTGACTCAGGCGAAGTGTTGGTGGGCGGAAAGCCTTTGAACATTGCAAGCCCTGCCGATGCGATTGCCAACGGCATTGGCCTTGTTCCCGAAGACCGCAAGCAACAGGCATTGTTCTTGGGCCTTGCCATTCGCACCAATCTCTCAATGGCTGCCCATGATCGTATCAGTTCATGGGGATTTTTCATCAGTTCACGCAAGGAGAAGGCACTGGTTGAGGATTATCGCCAGAAGCTCAACATTCGCATGTCTTCAGGAGATCAGCTTGTCGGCAATCTCTCCGGCGGCAACCAGCAGAAGGTCGTTTTGGCACGCTGGCTGGCGCTTCGCCCCAGCGTGTTGATTGTCGATGAGCCCACGCGTGGCATTGATGTCGGGGCCAAGGTCGAGGTGCACAACCTTCTCATCGATATGGCGAAAGAAGGTATCGCCATCATTGTCATTTCATCGGAACTGCCGGAAGTGTTGGCATTGGCCGACCGAATCGTCACCATGCGCGAAGGCCGAGTGACGGGCGAAGTGCCGGGCCGTGGCGCGACACAAGAAAAATTGATGACCCTGATGACAATGAGCACACCGAAAGCTGCATGACAGAGGAAGCCATTTGATGCCCAAGACCAGCACCGATAAGTCGTTCGATGCCTTCGGCTTCGTTGCACGCTTTGCACCGCTGATTTTCCTGCTCGTGCTCATGGCCGTTTTCGCCATCATGGAGCCGCGCTTCCTGTCGTCCGTCAACCTGTTCAACGTTATGCGCCAGGTGTCGATAACCGGCCTCCTCGCCATCGGCATGACATTCGTGATCCTGACGGCGGGCATTGACCTTTCAGTCGGTTCCTTGCTGGCCTTTGCAGGCCTCGTCGCCGCCGCGGTTGCCAAGGGCGGCATGCAGGACCGTTTCACTGTCGGTGACGACGCCATAGGCTATGGCTGGCAACTGGCTGCCCTCGCTGCCATAGCCGTGGGTCTGATCGGTGGCTACATTCAGGGCTTTGCGATCACGCGGCTGAAAGTCCCGCCCTTCGTGGTTACACTCGGCGGAATGTCAGTGTTTCGTGGCGCTGCCTTGTTGTTTGCAGCGGGCGGGCCCATCAGCGGTTTCGACAAAGCCTTCAGCTGGTGGGGCCAGGGCAAGATCGGCCCGGTTCCCGTTCCTGTCCTGATCTTCCTGTTCTGCGCAATTATCGCGCATATCGTGCTCAGGTACATGCGCTTTGGCCGGCGCGTTTATGCCGTGGGCGGTAACCCGGAAGCTGCCAGATTGTCAGGCCTCAATGTCGATGGCATCGTCTGCTCTGTTTATGTCATCATGGGTTTCTTTGCAGGCCTTGGCGCTTTCGTGTTGGCCGCTCGCCTCAACTCCGCCGAAGCCGTCGCCGGCACCGGCTACGAACTAACAGTGATCGCATCCGTTGTGATCGGCGGAACCAGCCTCTTCGGCGGCGTCGGCACTATCTTCGGCACCGTCATCGGCACCATATTGATCGGCATCTTGCTCAACGGCCTTGTCCTCATGAACGTCTCAAGCTACATCCAACAAATTATAATTGGCGTAATCATAGTGCTGGCCGTAGCCTTTGACACCTTTGCCAAATCGCGACGACGGAAGGCTTAGGCTTCATATCTTTAAATGCGATGCGTTGACTGCTCTTCGCTTGTTAATCAGTAGGGCTAGGGTTCGACCTCCTGCGTGCTCACCAATAAATTCAATAACTTAGCCAACATTCAGCCGTTGCGAAAAGCAATGTGGCAACCACCTGGCTACCACGTGAAAGAATCTCGTGTCTTGTGACTGTGTTGGCAGTTACGTATTGCAATCGGCTTGGAAAAAGCGTGGCAGAAGGCCCGTATTGCTGCTTGGATGACAAATATCAATTATCTGACAGATTTGCGGGCGTTCAGTCATTTGCTCTCCTTTCAGGAATGACCGAGAAGACATCGCCGTCGCGCTCAAACGTTAAGGGCTTTCGGGTCTTTGTTTCGAACTCCAGGCGCTCAAGCGCCTTGAGACGGTGCTGGACATCATCAATCGACGCTCGCGGCATACGCAACCTCAATTTTCTCGCGGCATAACGTTGGAGTTGA